>NZ_JALHPM010000006.1:0-79069 GCF_022842525.1 Luteitalea sp. | reverse complement strand
CGGCAGCGGCGGTACGACCCCGATGGGCTCGGCATGCGTGGCCACGGGCGCGGGGGGCGGCGGCGGCGCGGGCGGCGCGGGCTGCGCAACCAGGGTCAGTGGCACCAACACGGCGGTGGCGCCTGTCATCGCCCACCACCAGCGGGACGCCGGCGTACTGGAACGGTCGAGCATGATCAGTCTCCTCTTCAGCAGGTCGAACGTGGGAGACGAGCCTGCGGCCGCAAGCACGTCGTCTGTGGTGGCCACACCGAGCTTCACGAGCAGTCGGCCGTAGTCAGCCGGGGCGACGTCGAGGGTCTGCAGCACCTCGGCGTCGCAGGCTTCCTCGCGCGCGGCCAGGTACTCACGACCCGCCAGACGCGCCAGGGGATGGAAGAAGAACAGGCGCGACGCGAGCGCCGGCACCCAGCCCCACACCAGGTCGCCGCGGCGTACGTGCGCGAACTCGTGCCCGAGCACCAGGTCGACCTCCGCCCGCGACAGTGCCGACGCGGACGTGGCCGGCAACAGGATGGCGGGCCGGATGACGCCGGTGAGCAGCGGCACCGCGGTCAGCCGTGATGCCAGGACGCGGGGAAGCACCGGGAGCGCGAACAGGCGCGCCACGCGCGCCGCACGACTGACGATGCCGGGCGGTGCGGGGACCGCCTGTCGACGGAGGTGTCGCGCGGCCTGGAAGGCTCGCAGGAGTCCAGCGGCCTGTCGCACGGCCACCACGAGCCACACCACGAGCAGCGCCATGGGCCACAACGAGGCGTACGGGATGGCGACGGGCACGCGGTCAGGCATGGCCGCCGGGCTGCGGAGGGACGCGTCACGTACGAGGTCGTCCGGCGCAGGCAGCACGATCGGGCTCGCGGACGTCGTCGGCGACCACGTTGCCGTCGGGAGCCAAGCGAGCGGCAGCGCGGGCATGCCCAGGAGGCTGAGCATCAGCTTGAGGGAGACCAGCCACCAGAGCCACGCCCGTACGGCCGGTGGGATGGTCGGCAGGCTGCGGCAGAGGCCCCAGACCACCCCGGCGACGACCGTGGCCTCCAGTGAGGCGCGGCCGATCGTGCCCAGCATGGCGAGACTGCCGGCGCGCAGGGCGTCCAGCACCAGGACGAGCGTCATGACGACCGCCTCGCTCGCGTCTGGAGGCGCGCGACCAGCGCTTCGAGTTCGGTCAACTGCTCGGGTGTGACCTCGGCCTCGTCGCTCAGGTAGGCCACGAAGGGGGAGACCGAACCGCCGAGCGTGCGCGACACGAACGCACCGACGGCGTCCTTCAGCAGGGCGTCCTGACCAGCGCCCGTGGTGTAGCGAAATACGCCCTGCACCCGTCTGCGAGACAGATGCCCCTTCTTGCGGAGCCGCTCCATCATCGTCAGCACCGTGGACCGGGCGAGGTCCCTGGGCACGCCGTACTGGTCGGCGACTTCCCCGACGGTGATGGCCGGGTGCTCGGCCAGCCAGGTGAGCAGGGCGAGCTCCTGCTCGCCGGGGCGTTTGGTGATCATCGTCACTCCATCGGTCGCCGTGTGACTACAACTGTAAGCAGTGAAGGCAGTCTGCCACTGACTACAGTTGTCGTCAAGGCTGGATGGGTGGACGAACGCCAGCGCCGCGAAGTTCCCTACTGGTCGTTGCGGGTGAGGTTCTGGCGGGGCACGTCCTCGTAGCCCTGCTCGACGTACCACTGCGCCCAGTACTTCACATCACGCGCGCCGTGCCGCGTGAGGATGTCCATCGCGGCCGCCTTGCGCGGGTCATTCCCCTCGGTGTTGGCGGCCACGACGAAGCCGCCGGCATGGAGCATGGCGCCGGCCAGTTCGTGGAACTTGGAGGTGTCCGACACCAGGTCCTCGAGCTTGCGGAACAGCCGCCCGACGGTGCCGCCCGTATCGCCAGACGGATCGAGCGCCTGCTCGCCGTCGGCGCCCGCGAACAGGTCGATGGCATCCGGCGGGAAGCCGGCCTCCTCGAGATCGCGCACGGCCGAGGTGACGGCGTCGTGGTTGTCGAACAGTCCGGTGACGCGGTGGATGGGGTTGTACTGCACCTGCTCGTCCTGCAGGACGGGATTGACGCGGGCCATGGTCGAGCCTCCATGGGGCCGCGAAGATGCAGCCCTCTCCGCCCTGCTTGCAACGGCCGTTCCGCTCGGCCAGCGTGGTCCGCGGGGTGCTCAGAGATACGCGAGCAGGCGCCCGCAGACGAGGGCGGTCGTCCAGCTGGCGAGGGAGATGATCGCTGTCAGGCGGACGGGGACCGGCGATGGCATGCCGATGTTCCACTCGGCCACCGACGGGAAGAGGCCGCGATGGAAGAGGCTCGCGTTGACGACGCCGAGCGTGATCGCGCCCAGCTTGGCGGCGAAGACCCCCGACAGCAACGTCGTGGCATTGGCGCTGAACAGCAGCAGGCCGGTGACGACCAGCAGGCCGAACCCGAGTCGCGCACAGGGCAGCAGCAGGCGCGCGAGGCCGTCCACGGGAAGGCCGCGCGCCGCCCCGATCAGTCGCAGGTCGAACGCCACCGCCGTCCCGACCAGTACGCCGAGGCCGAGCAGGTGCCCGACCTCGGCTGCCGGATACAGCCACAGCGACGTGCGGATGGCCGTCCCCAGGTCCGAGTGCTCCAGCCAGCGGGCCCAGGGCAGCAGCCACGCGTGCATCAGCGCAACTCGACCGTCTTGCCGTCGATGGTGATGCGCTCGGCGCGCATCTCGTTGGGTTGCTGCTTGTGCTGGTAGCCCAGGACCTTCGCCCTGGTGCCCTTGCGCAGCATGGCTTCCGTGAGTCCTCGTGCGCTCATCCGTGAGGTGGGCGCGAGCACGACATCCCACGTCTTCTCGGCGGTCTCCAGTCGGGCCGTGCCATGGGGATTGCCGTACGACGACTCGACGATCGTGCCGTCGACGGTCAGTGGTCTGTTCTCGTGATAGTTGCTCCAGCCATGGTGGGCGGCCAGAGTGGCGGGGACGATGGCGAGGGCGAGTGCGGTGGACAGGACACGTGACGCGAGCATGGCACCTCCTTTACCGTGTAATCCTCCATGACGATCCAGCAGTGGTCACGGTTTCCCTCGCTCGTGCTGCTGTGCGTGGCCACGATGCTCGGTTGGCTGCAGGCGCAAGCGCCGTCGGTGTCTGCCACCGCGGCCCTGGCCCAGGTGTTCGCGGCACCACCAGACGATGCGCGCGTGCTGATGCGCTGGTGGTGGTTCGGTCCGACGGTCACCCCCGCGGGACTGGACCGCGACCTCGAGGCCATGCACGCGGCCGGGCTGGGCGGCGTGGAAGTGCAGCCGGTGTATCCGCTGACGCTCGAGGGAGACGATGCCGCGACACGTGTCCGCCCCTTCCTCTCGGCACCCTTTCTCGACGCCCTGACGCATGCCCGCGGCACGGCGGCTCGACTCGGGCTGCGCTATGACGTCACGCTGGGCAGCGGCTGGCCGTTCGGCGGCCCGAGCGTGGCGGCCTCCGACGCGGCGGGCGCCCTGCGCATCGTGTCGCTTCCGGTGCCGCGCGGCGCGCGAGTCCTCGGGCTGCCGGCCATCGGCGCGGGGGAGTCGCTGCTGGCCGTCCACCTCACCCCGGGCGAGGGGACACCAGCCACGCCTGAGGCCTTCATGCGCCTCGACAGCTCGACGGTCGCCGACGGGGTGCTGCCGATCACGCCCAGGCTCGACGGGCCAGCGACGGCGTGGGTCTTCATCGCCAGCCGCACCGGCATGATGGTGAAGCGACCGGCGATTGGCGGCGAGGGCTTCGTGCTCGACCACTACGATCGTGGCGCCCTGGACCGGTATCTCCACGCCGTCGGCACGCCGCTGCTCGATGCCTTGGCATCCGCGCGTCCCTACGCCGTGTTCTGCGACAGCCTCGAGGTCTTCGGGTCCGACTGGACGCCCGGCCTGATCGACGCCTTCCGCCGCCGCTACGGCTACGACTTGATGGACCACCTGCCGGCGCTCGTCACGGGGGAGGACGCCGCGAGTCGCGGGGTGCGCCACGACTGGGGACAGCTGTTGACCGAGCGCCTCGAATCCGAGTTCCTGGGGCCACTCCTGCAGTGGGCGCACGAACGTGACACCCGTCTGCGCGCACAGACCTATGGCATCCCGCCGGCGCGTCCCTCGAGTGCCGGACTCATCGACCTGCCCGAAGGCGAGGGGGCCCAGTGGCGCACCATCACCTCGGTGCGCTGGGCGTCCTCGGCCGCCCACGTCTTCGGTCGCGCCGTGACGTCGTCGGAGACCTGGACGTGGCTCCATTCGCCGTCGTTCGCCGCGACGCCGCTCGACATCAAGGTGGAGGCCGATCGTCACTTCCTCCAGGGCGTGACGCAGTTGATCGGGCATGGCTGGCCGAATACGTCGGCTGGCGTCGATTGGCCGGGCGCACGCTTCTACGCGGCGGCCGTTCTGAGTGATGCCAACCCGTGGTGGATCGTGATGCCCGACGTCGCGCGGTACCTCCAGCGGACCAGCGCGATGCTGCGACAGGGGAGTGCCGTCACCGACGTTGCCCTGTACCTGCCGGTGAGCGATGCGTGGTCCCGCATGCGGCCTGGGAAGGTGCACCTGTTCGAGATGCTGCGCGACCACGTCGGCACATCGCTGGTGGGCAGCCTGCTCGACGCTGGCTTCGCGTTCGATGTCGTCGACGATCAGCGGCTGCAGATCGACGCCAGGGTCGATGGCCGTGACCTCGTCATCGGCAAGGGCCGCTACCGCGCGGTCGTCGTCCCTGACGCGGAGATCGTCCCGTCACAGACGATGGACCTGCTGGTGGCGTTCGCCCGCGCCGGCGGCACCGTCATCGCCACGCGCCGGCTGCCGTCGCAGGCCGCGGGCTTTCGGGCGACCACGGAGCAGCACGCCCACGTCGCGAAGGCGGCAGCCACGCTGTTCGAGGGACGCCTGCCGGGTGGCCTCTTCGTGGCCCGCGATGCCGATGTCGGCGCACGGCTGGCGACGCGCCTCATCCCTGACGTGCGTTGGCACGAGGATGCCGCCGCGATGGGATTCGTGCACCGGCGCGTCGGTGAAGCCGACGTGTACTTCGTGGCCAATACGTCGAATCGACCGGTCACCACGAAGGCGTCGTTCCGCGTCGACGCCGCCGCGGAGTTGTGGGATCCGCGTACGGGCGACGTCAGACCGGCCGGCCGGACACGGGAGGGCGGCACCAGCACGATCGATGTCGACCTGCCACCGTACGCCAGCACGTTCTACGTGTTCAGCGGCGCGGCGCCGACCTCCCCGTGGATCGACGCTGCACGGCAATCGCGTGGCGACGCCGGCGTGGCGCTCGGCCCGGGCGTCGAGGGCAGTGCCCACGCGGCGTGTGAGGCACGCGCCGGCGCGCTCGACCTCGCCCAGGGATGGCAGCTCGACGTCCCCGGTATGGGCCTGCGTCCGCTGACGGCGCTGACGTCGTGGCATGACCAGCCGGACTTGCGATTCTTCTCCGGGGTGGCCACCTATCGGCGCGAGGTCGACCTGTCGCCGGCCGTGCCGTCGTCGCCGTGTGGCGTGTGGCTGGACTTCGGCGAGGGGACGCCGCATCCCGAGGAGCCACTCACCAACGGGATGCGTGCCTGGCTCGACGCGCCCCTTCGGGACGGCGCGCGCGTGCTCGTCAACGGGCAGGACGTCGGCGCCGTCTGGGCGCCGCCGTATCGCGTCGATGTGACGAAGGCGCTGCGGCCTGGCCGCAACGCCTTCGAGGTGCGGGTGGGGAACACCGCACTGAACCGCTGGGCGGCTCGACCTCACCCCGACTACCGCCTGCTGCACCTGCGCTACGGCAAGCGCTTCGACCCGCAGGACACCGACAAGATCGTCCCGCAGCCATCGGGGATCATCGGCACGCCGCGGTTGGTGTACTGAGGGAATTCAGGTCAATTACTTGAGCGGCTTCACCATCAGGTTCTTGAAGTGCACGCGACTCTTCGGGTCGTGGCCCTGCAGCGCGAACGTGCCCTTCCCGATGAGTCGCCCGGCCATGTCGGCGGGACGCTGGACACCCGCCGGTTCGGTGTACTCGACCGTGGTCTTGCCGTTGACCTTGATGGTGACCGTCTTGCCCTGCACGATGATGTGCTGGGTGAACCACTCGTTGTCCTTGGCCGGCGCGACGTTCATCACGTTGACGATGTTGTAGAGGCTGCCGGTGCGGATGGGATCGGTGTGCGAGTTGTTGACCTGGACCTCGTACCCCTTCGACGGCCAGCCGCCTTCCTGGTACTCGGTGTGGAAGTACATCCCCGAGTTGGCGCCCGGGAAGGTCATCACGTCGGCCTTCCACTCGAAGTTCGTGAACACGTGGTTCTCGACCGTCCCCTGGTAGTAGAGGTGCGCACGCGGGCCGAAGACCACGATCGCGCCGTCCTGGACGCTGAAGGTCGACGCGTTCTCGCCAACCTTCCAGCCGTCGAGCGACTTGCCGTCGAAGATCGAGATCCAGCCATCCTGCGCCTGCAGGGACGACACGGCTTGGGGAGCGAGGAGCAGGGTGGCGCCGCACAGGGCGGCGAGCAGCGGCAATCGAATACGCATGAGGGCCTCCGAAGGAATTCGAGCGCACTCTACCACCGACGGCAGGAGGCTTGCAGGAGGGGAGAGCGGAGGAATGCCATGCAGCCCAAGGAACACATCGGTCCGTCGGCCAATCTCGAGGACATCGAGCAGTACCAGCGGCAGCGCGCGCCCGAGGAGGACGAGGGCGTCACCTACGACGACGAACTCGACCAGAAGCGGATTCTGGACGAGCTGGTCGTGGAGGCCGACGGCGACGCGCTGCCCATCGATCGGCTGATCGAGCGGGACCGGCCCGAGGATCGCGGCTCCCTGCCCGTGGACGACGAGGCGCGGGGCGAGAAACGCCGCCAGCAGTACGAGGGCGGGGCTGAACTGGTGTCGGAAATCGACTGAGCGGGCGTCAGGGCCGGAAGTCGGGTTCGGGAGTCGGGAGTCGGCGATAATCGGGACGGTCGTGATTACCTTCTCGAAGATCTCGAAGCAATACGGTCGGCAGGTCCTGTTCGTCGACGCGTCGTTCCAGCTCAATCCCGGCGAGCGTGTGGGTCTGGTCGGTCCCAATGGGGCCGGCAAGACCACGCTGTTCCGCATGATCACGGGCGAGGAGACGGCCGACGAGGGCGAGATTGCCGTCCCGAAGCGGCTGACGGTCGGGTATTTCCGGCAGGACGTCGAGGAGATGAGCGGCCGGTCGGTGCTCGACGAGGCGATTGCCGGCAGCGGGCGCGTCGGCGCGCTGCACCACGAACTCGAGGCGCTCCAGCACGCCATGGGCGACCCCGACCAGGCCGGGGACATGGACCGCATCCTCGAGCGGTTCGGCGAGGTGCAGGAGGAGTACGACCACCTCGGCGGCTACGCGCTCGAGGCGCAGGCGCGCGACGTGCTCGAGGGCCTGGGGTTCGAGAGCGACCAGATCGACGGTGACGTCGGCGCCCTGTCGGGCGGCTGGAAGATGCGCGTCGCCATGGCCCGCGTGCTGCTCGGCAAGCCCGACGTCCTGCTGCTCGACGAGCCCACCAACCACCTCGACATCGAGTCCATCCTCTGGCTCGAGCGGTTTTTGAAATCGCTCTCCGGCGCGCTCCTGATGACCTCGCACGATCGCGAGTTCATGAATCGCGTCGTGACGAAGATCGCCGAGATCGACAGCGGCGAAATCACGGTCTACTCGGGCAACTACGAGTTCTACGAGCGGGAGCGGGCCCAGCGCGACGCCAATCGCGAGGCGGCCTACGCCCGCCAGCAGGCCATGCTCGCCAAGGAGCAGCGCTTCATCGAGCGCTTCTCGGCGCATGCGGCCAAGGCGGCGCAGGTCCAGAGCCGCGTCAAGGCCCTCGACAAGATCGAGAAGGTCGAGCTGCCGAAGAAGCGCAAGGTGGTGCAGTTCAAGTTCCGGCAGCCGCCCCGCTCGGGCGACAAGGTCGCCGTCCTGGACGGCGTGACCAAGGCCTACGGGACGCGCGTCGTGCACGACGGCCTGACGATGAACATCCAGCGCGGCGAGCGCTGGTGCGTCATGGGCCGGAACGGGGCCGGCAAGTCGACGCTGCTCAAGATGATCGCGGGTGCGCTGACGCCGGATGCCGGACAGGTGACCCTCGGGGCCAGCCTGCAGATGGGCTACTTCGCGCAGCAGTCGCTGCAACTGCTCGATGCCGACCTGACGGTCGAGGAGCAGTTCCAGAAGGACTTCCCGCAGGAGAACGTCGGTGTGCTGCGCAACCTGCTCGGCGCCTTCCAGTTCTCGGGCGACGACGTCGACAAGCCGATTCGGGCGCTCTCGGGCGGCGAGCGCACGCGGCTGGTCATGGCGCGGATGCTGCTGTATCCCCCCAACTTCCTGGTGCTCGACGAGCCGACCAACCATCTCGACCTGGCGACCAAGGAGATGCTGGTCGAGGCCCTCGCGGACTTCGAGGGCACGATGATCTTCGTCTCGCACGACCGCATGTTCCTGCGCGGCCTGAGCAATCGGGTCCTCGAACTCGGCGGCGAGACGGGGCGCGAGAAGGAGCCGCACCTCTTCCTCGGTTCGTACCCGGAGTACGTCGAGCGGACCGGGCACGAGGCGCCAGGCGTGCACAACTGAATTGAGACAGGCCGGAAGGCACGCATCGACAATTCAGAGTGCAGAATGCAGCGCGGGGCGGGCAGCACCTTGCGCCGCGGCAGTCGGGCCACTGCCTGTGTTCAACGCAGGAGTCGCACGCTGCTCGGAGCGACCCCGATTTCTTGCGAGCGCGTCGAGCGGCACTTCATTGTGAATCGTGAATGTCAGCGAAGTCCGCCTGAATTGCGGCTTGCAATCCGGCACGATTCGACTTACAACGCGCCCTATGCATCGTCGCGACTTCCTGAAGCAGGGGGGCTCCGCGCTCGCCCTGGCCGCGTTGCCCCTGCCGGTCACGCTGGCGGCCCGGGCCCAGCCCAGGCCGCCGCGGGTCGGGCTGATCGGCAGCGGGTGGTACGGCAAGGCCGACCTCCTGCGCCTGATCCAGGTCGCGCCCGTCGACGTGGTCTCGATCTGTGACGTCGATTCGCAGATGCTGTCCAGCGCCGCCGAGCTCATCGCCTCGCGGCAGGTGTCCAGGAAGGCCCCGCGCACGTACCGCGACTACCGCGAGATGCTGAAGGAGCGCGATCTCGACATCGTCCTCATCGGCACGCCCGACCACTGGCATGCGCTGCCAGCCATCGCCGCGATGCAGGCCGGTGCGCACCTGTATCTGCAGAAGCCGGTCGGCGTCGACATCGTCGAAGGGCAGGCGCTGCTGGCCGCGGCACGCAAGTACAGACGCGTCGTGCAGGTCGGCACGCAGCGGCGCAGCACGCCGCACCTGATCAACGCGAGGAACCGCGTGATCAAGGAGGGCCTGCTGGGCAAGGTCGGGTACGTCGAGATCTACTGCTACTACCACATGCGGACGCGAGAGAATCCGCCAGACACCACGCCGCCGGCCACCCTCGACTACGAGATGTGGACGGGGCCGGCACCGATGCGGCCGTACAACAAGCTGGTGCACCCGCGCAGCTGGCGCGCCTTCATGGAGTACGGCAACGGCATCGTCGGCGACATGTGCATCCACATGCTGGACATGGTGCGGTGGCTGCTCGACCTCGGCATGCCGACGCGCGTCAGTTCGTCGGGTGGCATCCTCGTGCAGAAGGACAGCAAGGCCAACACCAGCGACACCCAGACGGCGACCTTCGATTTCGATCACCTGCCGGTGGTGTGGACGCATCGCACCTACGGGGATGCCCCGGACCCGAAGTACCCGTGGGGCGC
The DNA here is from genome assembly GCF_022842525.1 of Luteitalea sp. NCBI lineage: Bacteria > Pseudomonadati > Acidobacteriota > Vicinamibacteria > Vicinamibacterales > Vicinamibacteraceae > Luteitalea > Luteitalea sp. The sequence continues at coordinate 69,243 of NZ_JALHPM010000006.1, read as the reverse complement.
GACGATCTACGGCGACAAGGGCACGCTGAAGGCCAGCGTCATGAGCTGGGACTTCATCCCGCGCGGCGAGGGCACGCCGCTGCACGAGGACGTGACCTACGAGTTCGAGCAGTATCCGGAGGATCGCACCGAGAAGGACCTCGAGCGGCATGTCGCGCCCGCCATCCGCGGGCACATGAAGGACCTGCTGGCCTGCATCGAGAACGGCCAGCGTCCGGTGGCCGACATCGAGGAGGGCCACATCTCGACGTCGGCCTGTATCCTCGCCAACCAGTCGATGGCCCTCGGCCGCTCCCTGACCTGGGACGCGGCCGCGGGGAAGGTGGCCAACGACGACGAGGCGAACCGGCACCTGGCGCGCCCCTATCGCGCCCCCTGGGTCCACCCGCAGGCGGGGACCGTCTAGGCAAGGGACAAGCGACAAGGGGAGGAGTCACAAGGGGTACAAGGGACCAGGGACAAGGAGTTCAGGGACGAGGGACAAGGATTCAAGGGACACACCTCTTGTCTCTTGCCTCTTGTTCCTGCCTTCTTGTCGCTTGTCTCCCTGGTGACGTGTCCCTTCTCCCTTGTCCCTTGACTAGAGTGCCGCCAGCACGTCCTTCATGAGGCGCGTGGCGCCTTCGACGCCGTCCCAGGGGCCGGCCTCGTACTCGAGGGCGATGGCGCCCTTGTAGCCGGCACTGTTGAGGATGCGGACGCAGCGCGCGATGTCGAGCGTGTCCCAGCGGCTCCAGTACTTGGCGTGCACGGTGGTGTGGGTGTACGGCATCAGGGCGTGCAGGCCGTGATGCAGCATGTACTCGTGCTCCCAGTTGCCGAAGTCGGGCGAGGCCTCGCAGTAGGGGTGATTGACCTCGTCGAAGATGATCCGCATGTTCATCGGGTCGGCACTGATGCCCCAGTGGTTCTCGATCGTCACCTTGACGCCGACCTTGCCGCCGTAGTCGGCCATTTCCTTGAACGACTCGATGGCGTTGCGCAGGTACTTCACCACTTCGTCGTTACGCGGGAACCCGGTGGTGTTGGTCGCGCCCGGGGCGATGTCTGGACCGCCGGTGTTGACGCGCATCGACTTGGCGCCGAGCGTCGCACAGGCGTCGAGCCAGATCTTGGCGATGGCGATGCCCTCGCGGCGCAGAGCGGGATCGAGGTGCGAGATGTTGCGCGGCGCGTTGTTGGACACGTGATGGCACGCCACGCCGGTCGTGACCAGCCGTGACGCGAAGGTGTCGAGCCATCGCTTCGACGCGGTCGTCGACGGATCGAACTCGTACCAGTCCCCCGGCCCGTACTCACGGGTCGTCTTGCGATACATGGCGTCATCGCTGACGTCGCCGAAGAGCGCCGACCACAGGTCCATCTTCCGCACGCCCGGGAAGGTGTCGATGGTGAACTGTGGAAAGTCCAGCATCGTGATCTCGCGATACTTCTTCTTCATCGCGAGGGCCGTCTGCACCTGCTCGGGCGTGGCCGTCGGATCGGGCCGCCGCTTGAACAGGTCGCGAATGGGATAGGTGTTGGACGCGAGTCGCGTCACCTTCTCGGCGTCGGTGAGCGGGCGTGGATCGGCGCTGGCCGGCGCCGAGGGAAGGACGAGGCTGGCGCCGGCGGCAAGCGCGGCGCCCTTCAGGAACGACCGGCGACCGGCGTCAGTGTGGTCGGGCGGCGGGGGAGGCACAGGCGGATGAGACATGCCTGACCCTACGACGACCGAGGCGGATGTGCTGCCGTCGGCCCCTCCGCGTGTCCCGAGCGCCCGCTCACGTCACCGTGCGGCGGCGAGCGTGAGCAGGAAGCCGGCCTCGTCGTCGCGCCATGAGCCGGCCGGCACGAAGCCCGCGTTCCACAGCGTCTCGACGAACTGCGCGGGTTCGTACTTGTAGGAGCTCTCGGTCCAGATCGTCTCACCAGCCTGGAAGTCGATCGTCAGACCGGCCCCCGGCAGATGCACGCGTTGCAGCGCCAGGCTCACGAGGTGCATCTCCATGCGCTGCGCTGCAGGATTCCAGCGCGCATCGTGGGCGAATCGCTCGAGATCGAAGTCGCCGCCGAGTTCGCGATTGAGACGCACCAGCAGGTTGCTGTTGAAGGCGGCGGTGACGCCGAGCGGGTCGTCGTACGCCAGCTGCAACTGCGCCGTCGGCTTGACCAGATCGGCGCCGATCAGCAGCGTGTCTCCCCGCTGCATGACGCGCCGGATGTCGGCCAGCAGCGCAGCGGCCTCCGGCGGATCGAAGTTGCCGATGTTGGAGCCGAGGAACGCGACCAGCAGGGTCTCGCCGGGCTGTCGGGTCGCCACCACGTCGCGCAGGCCGACCTCATAGCGCGCGACGTGGGTCCGGATGGCCAGACCGGGTAGGCGTCGCAATCGCGCCGACGCCACGTCGAGCGCGGTGGCCGACACGTCCACCAGGTGCACGTCGACGGGGCGCTCCCGGGCCTCGACGTCGTGCAGCAGCGTCGCGAGCTTCTCGCCGTTGCCGGGGCCGAGTTCGACCACGCGCGGATGCCGCCCCGCGGCCTCGAGAATCGAACGCCCATGCTGGCGCAGCAGCGCCGTCTCGGCGCGGGTGATCGGATACCAGGGCAGGTGGCAGATCGCATCGAACAGCGAGGAGCCCAGGGCATCGTACAGGGCGTGCGCCGGCAGGCGGCGCGGTCGCTCGCGCAAGGACGCACCGACCTCCTCGGCAAACGACCGCGGTGCCGTCGGCACACGCAGGCCAGTGGACGTCGGTGCCTGCTGCGCGCCTGTCGAAGGAGCCGCGACCAGACGGATGGGGGCGGGACTCATGCCGTCACCTCCACGGTGCGGAACGTGGCGTACACATACGGATACCGTGGACGGAACCAGTTGCGGAAGCTCGGGCGCAGCAGTTCGCGCGCGGTCGCCGGCGATCCCCCCTTGAGCACGAAGTGCGACCCGTCGAAGAAATCGGCGGAGTACTCGGGATATGACGCAATCGGTGTGAAGCCGGGAAAGCCGTCGAACACCGTGGTGGTCCATTCCCAGCCGTTGCCCACCAGATCGTGGACGCCCCAGGCCGACTGGCCGTCGGGATGCGTGCCCACGGGTGCCGGCTCCCAGCTCGAGAAGTCGAACACGCCATGCGCGGCCGTGGCCGGCGCCGCGCCCCACGGATGCGGTCGCGGTGCGTCGTCGGGACTGCCGAACGCCGCCCGCTGATACTCGGCCTCGGTGGGCAGGCGTCGCCGGGTCCAGCGCGCGTAGGCCGACGCCTCGGCCTGGCTCACGTACACCGGCCATGCGAGCGGCAAGGCAATGTCCTCGAACATGCCGCGCCAGCACCATTCGCCCTCACGCCGCGTCCAGAAGGTCGGATGCGCGAGCTGGTCGGCCTGCACCCAGGCCCAGTCCTGAGGCGACCACCACTGCGGGTCGCGGTAGCCCCCGGCCTCGACGAACGCGAGGAAGTCGCCGTTGGTCACGTTGAGGCGCTGGATGCGGAACGACTCCACCTCGACCACGGGGCCGGGGAACTCGTTGTCCCAGCCGAACGGGATGTCGCCTCGACGCGCGCCGAGGGCCGCCATCCCGGCAGGAATGCGCACATCGCCCTGCGCGACGGCACCCGGCCTGAGATGCAGGGTGTAGTCGGCGGGCGCACGCTTGGCCGCATGCGGCAACCGGTGCCACATGTACAGCAGCGTCTCCTGATGCATGGCCTCGTGCTCGAGGATCGCGTAGACGGCCTCGGCGCGGTCGAGCAGCGGATGACCCGGCTGATCGAGGTCCGCGTCGGCCAGCGCGTCGATGACCCGATCATCGGCCGCTCGCACGAAGGCGCGCACGGCCTCCGGATCCGGCCAGGTGAACGCGGCTGCATCATGGCCGTCCTCATCAGGGTCGATCCCGCGAGCGAACAGCCGCTCGAGCGCCTCGTCGACACCGGGACGACCCAGCCCCCGCTTCACCAGCGTGTTGAGGCTGAAGCCCGGCAGATGACCGACGTAGAACACGATCGGGTGCCGCTGCGCGATGGGCTGCGCATACAGGGTGTCCGGTGTCAGGACATCGAACAACGCCTGCGTGCGAGCGCGATTGCGGCGGTACCAGTCCAGCGCGTGCTCTCGGGCGATGCCGCGGACGGGGGTGTTCTGCAGGGTGGTAGACATGGCTGAAGTCCGAGGCACGTCTCAGTGAGACTCCTGTCGGCGTCGACAGGATGCGTGCCTCCCGACTTCACCTATACAAGGGGCGCGCCAGACCGGTCAGTCGGATCGGCCACGGCGGCGTCCCCGCGTCGGACGCACATCCGGCTCGAGCGCCGTCTCGTCTTCCCCCATGACCTTGAACGAGCGGGTCACGCGCGAGCGGATGCCGGACGACCCTTCCAGTGTCGCAACGATCTGATAGTCGCCAGCGGGCAACTGATGCACCGCGAAGGTGTGGGCCCGCGCCCCTTCCACGCCGTCGAGCTGTCGCTCGGTACTGGCATAGAAGGTCGGCGCGTCGACCGACAGTTGCAATCGTCGGTTGCCGGCATCCGGCGTGACGCGGACGATGACGCGAAGGTCGGCGCCGGCGAAGGCGACGACGGGGGAGAACGTGACCGACTGGATCAGCTTGCTGTCCGTCGTTTCCGGAACGACGGGGGCGGCCACCGGATCGACCGGTGCCGAGGCCGGCGCCTGGGCGAGCGCCGACAACGGGATGCCGAGGAACAGGACAAGCACGACCAGCGGCCGCATCAACGCCGAAATGCGTGTACCCATCACACACCATCCCGTGAACGCGTGGACGCAGGGGCCTGCGCCGCACGCTCCCCGGGCGCGCGGAACAGACAGCTGAGCGGAAGGACAGAACGTACTGCGATCATCGCGTCGCCGCAAGAGGATTTCCGGGAGCGGCGGTCGCTGCCGCCGGCGCGGCCCAGCGTCGCCCGCTGGTGACAGGACGTTGTCGGCGCGGGGTGACGGGCCGATTCCTGAGGCCGATGTGTCAGTGACCGGGGACAGTCCAGCTGGTATCCATCTTGCTCTCTCGAGAGCAGACGTCCTTTCCTTGGAGCACCCAGTGAGACACCTCGTACGAAGCCTGGCAGTAGCAACGGCGGTCCTCACGGCCTCCGCGTTCGTGCCCGACCTTGCCCATGCGCAGCGTGGCGGCCGTGGCGGCGGCGGTGGCGGTCAGCGTGGCGGTGGGGCGACCGTCCGGTCAGCGCCCGTCGGTCGTGCCGTGCCGCGAGGCGGGCAGCCCGTGTACCGAGGCGGCGCCTACCGTGGCGGCTATCGCGGCGTGTACCGCGGCGCCTACGGCGTGCGTCCCGTGTACTGGGGAGGCCTCGGGCTCGGCTACGGCTGGGGCGGCTGGGGCGGGTGGGGTGGTGGCTGGGGCGGCTGGGGGGCCTGGGGCCCGGGGTGGTGGGGCCCCGGCTTCGCCAGCAGCATGTGGTGGCCCGGGTTCGGCTGGTGGGGCGGGCCAGCCCTCTACGCGCCGCCCTTCGCGGCGTGGGGGATCACCAGTGACGCGCGTTTCCTCGTCACACCGCGCTCGGCAGAGGTGTACGTCGACGGCGCCCTCGCCGGCATCGTCGACCAGTACGACGGCGTCTTCCAGAGCCTGACCCTGGCGCCTGGCACCCATCGCATCTCGCTGTATCTCGAGGGGCATCGCCGGCACGACGCGAACGTCTACGTCGCACCGGGCTCCACCCTGAAGCTGCGACACACGATGGAGCCGCTGGCCGCGGGCGCTCCGCAGGACGAACGCCCGATGCCGCCGCCGCGCGCGCAGCAGACGGCCGTGTCGGCCGACGCCGATCCGGGCGCCATGCCGCAGGGGACAGAACCTCAGGGCCTGGCCCCTGGCGCACCTGAGGCACCCCGCCAGCCGCGTGAGCCGCGTGAGCCACGTGAGCCACGCAGCATCGCGGGTGAGGCCGGCCTGCTGGTCATTCGCGTCCAGCCCGTCGACGCCGAGGTCTTCATCGATGGCCAGCGGTGGCAGACGCCCGACGACAGCCGTCCGCTCGAGGTGCGTGTGCCGCCCGGTCGCGTGCGCGTCGAGGTTCGCAAGCCTGGCTTCGCGCCGTTCTCGACCGACGTCACCGTGCAGCCAGGGCAGGTGACACCGCTCAACGTGAGCCTGCCCTCACGAGGCGAGCAGCTCTAGCGCCGTCGCGGCCTCGCGTGGTGGCTCAGCGGCGCCAGAGGTAGGGCAGCAGCCGATACCGGAAGAGGCGCGTGACCGTGTGAGCGGTCATGCGCCATCCCTGTCGTGACAGCCACCACGTCGATCGGTGCCAGCGCGGGCCCGACGACGCGTGGCAGTTGTAGAGGGTGACGCCCTTGCCGAGCCACGCCCTCCGCGTGGTGAGGTGGGCCCGCAGGCCCTCGAAATCCGACATCACGAGCACGACCCGACGCCAGCCGTGTTGCTCGAGCAGCGGCCACGAGAACGCGGCATTCTCGGCCGTGTTCGTCGCGCCATTTTCGAGATGGATGCGATCGGCGGCCACCCCTCGTTCCAGCAACCACGCGCGAAACCACTCCGCTTCGGTGTGCGGCGTGCCCGGCACCGGCACGCCACCGCTCACGATCAGATGCGGCGCCAGGCCCCGTTGGTGAAGCGCCAGCGCCGTCTGCAATCGGGCCTCGGCCTTCCATCGCTCGCCGCAGCCGAACACCAGCGCCACATCTGCAGCGGTCGCAGGCGGCTGACGCAGATCGAGGCACCAGCCGACCGCGAGGCACGTGAAGACGACGACGAGAATCGGGAGCAGCAGCAGGAGAAGGAGGGACGCGTCCACGGAAGAGCCATCGCACGATATCACTGGCGGGCCCTTTGCTTTCATGCACGGTCATGCCTCACACGTCCTCCTCCTCGGAACGTTCGCACGCGGCCTGGGTCGCGCTCGGCGGTCTCGCTGCGCTCGGTGCCGCGGCCTGGCTCGATCGTCGCGACCGTCGCTACGACCTGCATGGCCGGACGGTGCTCATCACGGGCGGCGTGCGGGGCCTGGGGTTGCTGCTGGCGCGTGAGTTCGGACGGCGAGGGGCGCGTCTGGTGGTGGTGGCACGGACGCCGTCGGACGTGGTCCGTGCCGAGGCCGACCTGCGGGGCGCCGGCCACGACGTCCTGGCCGAATGTTGCGATGTCCGCGACCCGCGCGCCGTCGCCGACCTCGTGCAATCGATCACGGGTCGGACGGGCCGACTCGATGTCGTCGTCAACAACGCGGGCGTCATTCAAGCCGCGCCCTTCGACGATGCCCAGCTGGAGGATTTCCAGGAGTCGCTCGACACGCACTTCTGGGGGCCCCTGTATCTCATCCGAGAGGCGCTGCCGCATCTGCGGCGCGCGCCAGGCGGGGCGCGCGTGTTGAACATCTCGTCGTTTGGCGGCCGTGTGGGCGTGCCGCATCTGGCCGCATATGCGTCGGGCAAGTTCGCCCTGGTCGGCCTGTCGGAGACCCTGCGCGCCGAGCTGGTCGCCGACAACGTCCTCGTGACGACGGCGACGCCAGGGCTGATGCGGACCGGGTCGCACGGCAGGATCCTCGTGCGCGGTCAGCACGCGAAGGAGACGCTGTGGTTCGGCGCGGGTGTCGCGACTCCCCTGACCTCGATGTCGGGCCCGCGTGCAGCCCGCCAGCTGGTCGACGCCTGCGTCGCCGGGCGCGCGCACGCCACGCCGGGCCTGCAGTTCCGCCTGGCTGAAGTGCTCGACGTCCTCACTCCGCGGATGACCGCGGCGGTCAAGGCCCTGCTGGCCAGTCATGTGCTGCCGTCAGCCGTCGGCACCGCTCACGGGCGGATCCGTCGACGGACGTCCGATGTCGGTTTTGGCTGGCTCACACCGTTCCTGCCCAACGGCGCGGCCGCGGCCAACAACGAGCTCGGCTAGCGGAACAGCTTCGGCGTGAAGGCGGCGAGGTTGCGGCGCCAGACCGTCCAGGTGTGTGCGCCGGGCATCTCGATGGCCTCGTGCGGCACACCGCGGTCCGTCAGGAAGGCGCGCACCTGGCGGTTGGCCTCGATGAGCCGGTCCTCGGTGCCACACGAAATCCACAGCAGCTGCAGACGCTTGCCCTCCGCCGCGGTGAGCGCGGGGAAGGTCTGTGGGAAGGTCGCGGGGTCGCCGAGTCCGCCGGAGCTGAAGGCCCCGACCCAGGCGAAGCGATCGATGGCGTTGAGGCCGACGAAGAGACTCTCGGCGCCGCCCATCGACAACCCGGCGATGGCGCGACGCTCGCGGCGCGGGTCGGCGTGGTACTCGCGTTCGATGGCCGGGATGACCTCGGCAAACAGCGCGTCGCGATAGCCGACCATGTTCTTCTGGCCAAGCTGTGGCGGCCGCGGGCCGCGCGTCACGATCTCCGGGGCCCCGTAGCCGAGTGTCATCACCACGAGCATCGGCACCACCTTCTTCGCGGCAATCAGGTTGTCGAGGATGACGTGCGCCTGTCCCACCGATGTCCAGCCGCTCGCATCGTCACTGAATCCGTGGAGCAGGTAGAGCACCGGGTACTTCTCGCGGCGCTGCGGGTCGTAGCCAGCGGGGGTGTAGACGTAGTAGTCCCGGTGATCGCCGATGCGGGCCGACTTGTAGAAGTGGCGGCGGAGCTGTCCGCGAGGGACGTCGGTCACGTCCCACGGCAACACGTCCGGCCCGGTCGTCGGGCCTGGCACCCGCACCATGTTCGACATGTTCAGCAGGTTGGGCGCGACCCACGGGTTGAGCGGGTCGAGCAGCGAGACGCCATCGACGTTGAACGTGTACTGGTAGATGTCGGGCGCCAGCGCCGTCGTCGTCGCGGACCACAGGCCCTGGTCGTCCCGGGTCATCACCAGGCGGTCCGATCCGGCACGGGCCACCGCGACCTCCCGTGCGTGCGGCGCCTTCACCCGGAAGGTCACGCGGCCGTCGGCATGCACCTCGGGGGAGGGGAGTGGCGGTGCGGGCGCCTGGGCGAAGAGCGGAGGCGAGCAGAGCACCAGGGCCGCCACCAGGCCGGCCAGCGTGATGCGAGCGTCGTGCGTCAGGTGCAGTCCTGGCATGTCGTCACTCCTTCGTGCGCGTGCGTCCGTGGCGGGCGTGACTCGGCGGGCCCGAGATCGAGCGTCGCCACCACGGGATAGTGATCGGAACCGAACATGGACTCCAGTCGGCGGTGCGTCGCGCGAATGTGGTCTGGCAGACGAGGGAACAGGTAGTCCAGCCGCCAGTCCCTGACGCCGATGGTGGGGCGCGCATCCTCCGAGGGCCACGACATGAACTCGTCGCGGAGCAGCGTCATCGTCTCCTCGTCAGGACCGAGCCAGGTGTTGAAGTCGCCACCGATCACGGTCGGCAGCGGCGACGGCGCTCGCTGGGTCGGCGACAGCGCCAGCGCCTCGAGCAGGGCCTCGGTCTGGCGCGTGCGCGAGGCACCGGCCCTGGCCCAGAATCGTCGGGCGCCCGAACGGTTTTCGAGATGGACGCTCACCACGCGCAGCTGCCAGGGGGCGCCGTCGGGATCCGTGCCCTCCACCACCCCTGAGAGCGCGACCCGTCGCTGACGTTCGACGGGCAGCTCGATGGCCTCGAGGTGGCTGAGTGGCAGCGTCGACAGGATGGCGACGCCCCGATCCGCCGCCGCCGCGCCCTGCGGTGCCAGGCGGTTGCGCCGGCCAGGCAGATACGCGAAGTGCCATCCGAGGCGGCCCACGAGCGACGGGATGTCCTGCACGCCCGTCTGCGACGTCCGGCGTGAGTTCGGCACCGATCCGACCCCGAGCGCCCTGACCACTTCCTGCAGCAGGATGACCACCGCGTCGGGCGCGCCCGTCTCGGGCGTGCCGCGCCACAGGGTCTCGACGAACTCGAGGAGGTCACCCCGGCCGTCGTGCATGTTCCAGGTGGCGACCACCACACGACGGACCGCGGGGGCCTGCGGTGGCCGTGGCCCAGGGGCCTGCACCAGCACCCGCCCGACCTGGGCGCAGCGCTCGTCGAGCGCGCGCCGCTCACCGCCATCGTCTGGCTGGAACCACGCCACGACCGGCGGCGGATGGCTCCCGCTCGCGTCCCGGCACGCGACCACGGGTTCCGGCGCGAGCGTCATGCGCACCGACCGGGCGCAGCCCGACGCCGCGAGACACGCCACCAGGCCCGCGATGAGTGCGCGTGTCGTCATCGGACCGCTCGTGTCACAACTCCCGCGTCATCTCGATCATCGTGCGGCGAAACCGGGACCGCTCGAACAGTCGTTGCGCGCCCGCGTTCCGCTCGGCCGTCCACAAGACGACGCGGGGCATGCCGCGCGCGCGCAACCAATCGATCGCGGCCTCGAGCAGCGCACTCCCGGCGCCCGCACCACGCGCCTCCGGGTCCACCACGAGGTCGTGGACGAACCCCGCTTCGTCACGCAGTTCCTTCCACGACAGCGGCTCGACGCCGGCGTAGACGTAGCCGATCACGCGCCCCTCCTGCTCGGCCACGAAGACCACGGAGTCCGGGTGACTCATCTGCTCGCCGAGGAACCAGGCATACCCGCGCGCCGGGTCGTCGCCGGGGGCCAGGAACCGCTGGCGGTCGAAGTCGTGGTGGACGCGCATCAGCAACGCGCCGAGACGGCCCAGCGCGGGGAGATCGGTGCGAGCCGCAGGCCGGACCAGCATGGCGAACCGGCGGGCCTAGACCCGCGGCGGGACGGCGGGCGCGTCGGCCGCCGCCGCCAGGTGCTCCTGCCGCTTGCCCAGCCAGAAGGCGTTCAGCAGCCACACGGCCGACACCGGCACGGCGGCCCAGGCAATCCCGGACAGCGTCAGGCCGAACCAGCCCAGCGCCGCGTACGACCAGGCGCCGACCTGGTCGCCGAGCCGATAGACGACCGTGTCGATGAAGTTCTTGGCCTTGTACTTGTCCTCGCGCGGCAGCACGGTGAAGAGCACCTCGCGCGTCGGTCGCGCGATGGCGAAGTTGCCGGCGCGGCGCGCGACCTGCAGCACGACGATGGCCGCGATGGTGGGCGTGGTGCCCAGCCACGCAAAGCCGACGACGCTGAGCAGCGGCAGAATCGAGAGCGTCAGGGCCACGCCGAGCGCCTTGAGGATGCGGCTCGTGAGGAACACCTGCGTGAACAGCGTCAGGGCGTTGACGATGAGGTCGATCTGGGCGAAGAACCCGGTACGGGCGGCCCGATCGGTGAAGGCCTTGGCGGCGATGTCGGCCTGCTGGAAGTACAGCAGCGTGGCCGTGATCGTGAACAACAGCATGTAGATGCTGACGTTGAGCAGGTACGGGCTGCTGATGGCCCGCGACAGCCCGGCGAGCATGCCTCCGCCGATCGGTGAGGCTTCGGCGGCGTCCGTCGTCTCGACGCCCGTCTTCGTCTTGAGCGCGGTGGCGATGCCCGAGAGCCGTCGCATCGCGAAGACGGCGACCTCGAGCAGGACCACCGAGACGAGCAGCAGCGGCGTGGCGCCCAGCACCGAGACCAGCGAGGCCGTGATGGCCGAGCCGCTCATCGCCCCGACCGTGGCGCCGGCCGCGATGAACCCGAACAGCCGCTTGCCCTGCTCCCGGCTGAAGACGTCGACGATGAAGGCCCAGAACACGGAGACGACGAACAGGTTGAAGACCGAGGTCCAGACGAAGAAGACGCGGCCGATCCAGATCTGCTGGGCCGCGCCGGTCACGAGGAGCAGCCCGAAGAACACCAGCAGGTTCGCCTCGAAGAAGCGGTAGGTGTAGGTGATGAACGTCAGGCGCGGCAGCCGGGAGACGAGGGCGGCATACGGTGGATTGGCCAGGGCCATGCACAGCAGCGTGCCGGTGAACAGCCAGGGCAGGTTGTCGACGCCGCCGGCCACGCCCATGTCGTCCCGGATCGGGCGGAGGACGTAGTAGGCGCAGAGGACGCAGAAGTAGAACAGCGATGCCCAGAGCAGCGCTGCCACCTCCCCGGGGCGGACATCGATGAGGCGCCGCAAGGGGCCGGACTGGTCGGACATGATGCCGTAGTGTAACGACAGCAGGCCCCAGCCGCGTTTCAGGCAGCGTCCGGCGGACCGCGCCCTTACGGCCGAGCCGGCGTCCGATCCGCGGCCACCGTTCGTTGTGTGAAGGCAGGTGGTTCGCTGAGGGCATGACGCAGCAGACGGCAACAGGCCTCCGAGGCACAGAGGCACCGCGCACGGCGCTCACGACGGCGCTGCGTCTTCCGGAGGCGTCGGTCTCGTCCGTATCGCTGGCCGCGTACGGCCTGGCGCTGCTCGTCACCGCGCTGCTGACCCATGCACTGGGCGGGGCGCGCCACTGGCCCCTGGACCTGCTGACGGTCGCGTTCGGCCTCGCCAGCGTGCTCGCGATGACCACCGGCCGGCACGCGGTCGATCGCGGGGCGCGCCACTGGGCGTGGTGCCTCACGGTCGTCGGCGTCGGTGCTATCGCCCTGCTCATCGCCGACGCGCTGCCCGCCCGGCCCTACGGCGACGGCGCCATCTTCGCGGCCTTCGTGGCCGAGGGCCGCGCCATGCCACGGTGGCTCATCGGCAGTGCGGCGGCCTCGACCCTGCACGCCGCGATCTGGCAGCATCCGCTCCTGCACGCGTGGCTGCCCGAGACCCTGCGCACCCCGGCGGCCTTCCTCGCCGTGCTCGGCACCAGCACGATGGTGTTCGGTACCTGGGCCCTCTGGCGGCGCTGGCCAGGGCGACTGGCCCTCCTGCTGCCGGCGCTGACGCCGGTGTGGGTGCTGTTCGCGTCGGGGTACGTCGAGTACTACCCGCTCATCGCGACCGCGTTCCTCGGCGCCCTGGCCTGGCTGTTCGACCGCCCGCTCACCGAGCGCCGTGGCACCGCGATTGGCGTGCTCACCGCCGTCCTGGCACTGGCGTACGTGGCATTCGTCCCGGTTGCCCTCCTCGTGCTCGTCACGTTCGCGCTGGCGCGCCGCGACGAGGCCGCGCGTGCCGTGCTCGCGACCGTGGTCACCGGCACCGTCATCGTCGCCACCTGCTGGCCGGAGGGCGTCACGCACTATGTGCGGGCGCTGTACGCCGTCATCAACGTCGGCGAGGCCAACCTGATCCCGCGCTACGCCGGGCAAGTGGCCGGCCCCACGTCGATCTTCTTCGGCGCTCACGCCACGCTCACGTCGACGCATGCGCGCGACGTGGCCTACGCGCTCGTCTGGGGCGGCGGCTGGTGGACCCTGCCGGCCCTGGCGGCCGCGGCGTGGTCGTGGCGGGACACGCCCGATGTCGCGTGGCGGGCCGCCCGCGACCCGCGGGCCTGGCTCGCGGCCGGGCTCCTGGTCTGGCACCTCGCCTATCTCGTGTGCATGGTGCCGCGCCTCGGGCCAGAGGCAGACATCGATCTCTTCTTTCCGACGTACGTGTACGTACCCTTCCTGGCGGGCCTCCTGCTGGATCTCCGGACCGCCACCACCGATCCCTGGCGCGGGCTGGTGGTCGCGGTGGCCTGCGGCGCGCTGGTCCTGACGGTGCCGTGGCTGGCCTGGTTCGGCCTTCCCGCTCTGCCCTGACCGCATGCGACTCACACATCTGGGAGCCGAGGGCCTCGCCCCGTACGACCTCATCATCGTGGGGACCTCGTTCGCCGCGCTGCCCGTGGCCGTGACGCTCGCTTCCAGGGCGCGCATCCTGCTCATCGACGGCGGCGACGTGCTCGAGCGCGACGACGCGACGGCGCAGACGCAGACCGATGACTACGGGCACTTCTCGGACGGGTACTGGGCCGGTCACTGGATCCGGGCCGTTGGCGGCACGTCTCGCCGCTGGTCGGGCGTGGTGGCCGCGCTGGAGGAGGAGGACCTGCAGGCGGGCCGTGGTCGCCCGGGGTGGCCCATCACACGTGCCGAGCTCGCGGATCCGTACACGCGCGCCGCTGCCTGGCTCGGGCGTCCGCGCGCCGTGTGCACACCGGCGCGTCCGTTCGGTGACACGTTGCTGGCCGCTCCGCTCTCGCACGACACTCCACGGCGCCTGCCCGACCTCGCGCTCGACCTGGCGCGAGGCCCGCAGGTCGATTTGCTGGTCGGGCACACGCTGGTCCGGCTGGTCAGCGCCGACCGACGGTTCGTCGAGGGCCTGGTCCTGTGTGGGCGCACCGGCGCACCGCGCCTCTGGCCCCTGACGGCCGGCCAACTGACGGTCCTGGCGTGCGGCGGGCTCGGCAATGCGCAGGTCCTGCTGCAGCCGCTTCCGGACTGCGGCGTGCCCGTCGGCAACGAGTCGGAGCAGGTCGGCCGCTACCTCATGGAGCATCCGCATGTCGCCAGCGCCGACGTCCTGGTGCGGACGGACCGCCTGCCACCACCTCCCGCGGGCTTCGGCCCAGGGATCGCCGCCTTCCGGTTGTCGGCCGCGACGATGACGCGTCACGATCTGCTTGCCTGTTCCCTGGCCGTCCAGGGCCCGATGCCGGCCGCGGCGGACGGGCTCGAGGTGCAGCGCTATTTCGAGCGCGCCTTCGGCGGTGCACTGGCGTGGGCGGCGCTGTTCGCGCGGACGGAACAGGAGCCCGCTGCGACCAACGCCGTGGAGGTGCTGGCCGACCGCACCGCCGCCGGCAGCCACCGCCTCCTGACGCGGTGCGTCTTCTCGGCGCGCGACCTGCGGTCCATCGAGGTCAGCACGCGTCTGGTGGGCGAGGCGCTGGTGCGCGCGCGCGTCGGCGTCGTCCGTCTGCACAACCGGCGGATTTACCGCGAGACCACCGGCGGCGGGCACACGATGGGCACCACGCGGATGGGCGCCACGCCAGGCGACTCGGTGTGCGACGCCAGCCTGCGCGTGCACGGCTATGGCAACCTCTACGTGGCCGGGAGTTCGGTGTTTCCGTCGGTGGGCGCCGCCAACCCGACCCTGACCATCGCGGCGCTGTCGTTCCGACTGGCCGACCACCTGCGCACCCGACTGCGAGCGGCTTGATGGACGCGACGCGACGCCATCTGCTCCGGACCACCCTGTGTGTCGCGGCCGCGACGCGCGTGCGCGCGCAGGCTGCTGCGCCCCCTCCGGCACCAGTCCTCCCGTCGTCGCTCGTTGGCTGCGGCCCTGATGAGGCCTTCGTCGATCATGCGGGCTGGATCATCCCGCGCGAGGACCGGGCCGCCCTGCTGGCCGGTGCGCCGCCGACGCCGGTGGCCCAGGCACGGCCGTCGCGGGTTGAAGCCGACGAGGCCGGCGCCGATTCATCGGGACGCAGGTGACACGCGGCCGGTGACCGCGTCCGCCAGGCTGCGGCGCACGACGTGCCGCGCCAGCCGCCCGAGAGCGGGGAGAGACGACATGCGCGCACGCGTTGCAGCCGGTGTATTGATCCTGGTGGCGTCCGGTGGCTGTGCCACCGTCAAGGACACGCTGAAGACCACGCCCGACACGATCGAGCGGCCGGCCACGGGGCTGCCCGGCACCTTCCTCCGCGCCGACGGCCTGCCGAATCTGGGCACCGTGTGCCTGACCCCGCTGGTGGATCCGCAGGACAAGAGCACGCTGGATCTGGTGCGCACCATCCGCGGCGGTCAGGGCGACTACCGGGTCACGGCCGGCAAGTACGGCGTCGGCGACAACGAGTTGCTGCGAGTGGACTGCACCACGGCCCGGCCGATGGGCGTGGTGCGCGTGCAGTAGCGGCGCGCGCTACGCGCCTGGCGGATCGGGCTGCTGCCAGGCGCTCATCCCGCCGTCCACCAGCAGCATCTGGCCGTGGATGTGCCAGGCCGCGTCGCCGAGCAGGAAGACGGCCGCCTCGCCACAGACGTCGGGCCCCGGCACGGCGCCGTTGGGCGTATGCATCTGCATCCAGGCCATGGCGCCGGGATCGGCGAGAAATCCGTCGGTCAGCGGTGTCCGCACCAGGCCCGGCGCCAGGCCATTGACGCGGATGCCCTTCGGCGCCAGCGCGACGCAGAGGGTCTTCACCATCATCTCGACGGCGCCCTTCGACGTGTCGTACGCCGCGTGGTTCTGCTCGGCGAGCCGGCCGTTGATCGACCCCGTGAACAGCACGCGCCCCTGCGTGCCGCGGGCGACCCAGTCGCGCGCGAACTGCTGGGTCAGGAAGAACGGGGCCTGCACGTTGAGCCGCATCGTGCGTTCGAACACGTCCGGCGTGACGTCGAGGAAGTGCGACGTCTCCAGATACGCCCCGGCGTTGTTGACGAGCAGGTCCACCCCGGGCATCAGCGCGCCGACGTCGCGAAACAGCCGCTCGGCGGCCTCGACCGGTCTCGACGACAGATCGCCCTCGACCAGGGCGACCTGCCCCCCCGCCGCGGCGCACTGCGCCCGCGTCTGTTCCGCCTGCGCGTCGATGCGCAGGCCGTGGACGACGAGGTCGGCCCCCGCGCGCGCGATGGCGACGGCGATCGCGCGTCCGACGCCCTGCGTCGCGCCCGTGACCAGGGCGCGACGGCCCTTCAGCGACGCCATGGGGTCAGTACTCCCGCTCCGTGACGAGGCCGGGGTTGGGCACCGGATAGCGCCCGTCGGGCCCCGCGAGCAGCGGCGCCGGGCCCTCGGCGGTCAGCGCATCGACACCCGGCGCGAACTCGTGGGAACTGTTCAGGATTTCGTCGTAGGTCACGATGCGCCCCGTGTGGGCCGCCATCCGGCCCATGCTCGTGATCAGGCTGACCTGGGCGCCGCGCCGCACCTCGTTCCACGGACGGTCGTTGCGGATGGCGTCGATCAGGTAGACCCACTCGACGCGGTACGGGCTGCGCTCCTCGGGCGGATAGGCCCAGGCGAGACGGGTGTCGTCCATGACCTGCCCGTCGTAGATGCGGCAGCGAGCCGGCGTGTGACGGTTGGTCGAAATCACCGCGAGCCCCTTCGTGCCGTGCGCATACGAGGCGAACTCCCCGTACGCGTTCTCGAGATTGCGGCCATCGAAGTGCAGCCTGGTGCCGTCCGGGAAGGTGTACTCGACCGAGTAGACGTCGAGGTTCTGATCGACGTGGTCCCCACGATAGTGCCGGGCGCCGACGGCGTGGGCCTTGACCGGCCACGCGTCCTTGATCATGCAGCACTCGTCGATGTTGTGGATGTTGTAGTCCGAAAAGACGCCCCCGGAGGCCCACAGGAAGGCGTGGAAGCGCCGCAACTGGAACATCACCTCCGGCATCGTCGGGTCGGGCTTGACGAAGACGTTGCCGCCGGGGCGCTGCATCCGGTAGGCGCGCATCGAGACGATCTCGCCGATCTGGCCGTCTCGCACGCGGCGCTGCAGTTCGCGCCGCGCATCGCAGTGACGGCACATCAGGCCGACGCCGACCTTGAGGTTCTTCTTCACCGAGGCATCGGCCAGGGCGAACATCCGGCGCGTCGTCGGCCCGTCCACCGTGACGGGCTTCTCCATGAAGACGTTGAGCCCCTTGCTGATCGCGTACTCGAAGTGCACCCAGCGGAAGGCCGGCGGCGTGGCGAAGATGGCGATGTCACCGGGACGCAGGCAGTCCATCGCCTTCTTGTAGCCGTCGAAGCCGAGGAAGCGCTGGTCCTCGGGCACCGCGATCGCGCCGGGGAACTTGCCGGACAGCGCGGCGTGACTCGACGCGAGACGGTTGGGAAAGATGTCGGCCATCGCCACGAGCGTCAGCGGCCCGTTCTCGGGGGACGAGAGCGCATCGACCACGGCGCCGGACCCGCGTCCGCCGCAGCCGATGAGGGCGATCTGGATGGTGTTGCCCTGCGCCCCGTGGACCCCGGGGGCATTCAGCGATGTCAGGGCGGACGGTTGCGTCACGGAGCACCTCGCGGAGTGGAAGTCACGGGAAGCATATCCCCGCTCGGGGCCTCCCGTGACGCCTCATCTCCGCGAGGCCGTGGCTCGTCAGTCCTGCTGGGCGGCAGCGGCGGTGGCCGGTGCCGGCGGGACGCCGTACTCGCGATCGGTCACGATGCCGGGCATGGGCACCGGGTAGCGGCCGTCCGGACCCGCGAGCACCGGCGCGGGGCCGTCCATCGTCAGCTTGTCGACGTCGGGGGCGAACTCGTGCGGGCTGTTGAGCATCTCGTCGTACGTCACGACGCGCCCCGTGTGCGCCGCCATGCGGCCCATGCTGGTGACGAGGCTGGCCTCGACGCCGCGTCGCACCTCGTTGTAGGGCCGGTCGTTGCGGATGGCCTCGATGAGGTTGATCCACTCGACGCGGTAGGGGTTGCGCTCGTTCTCCGGGTACGCCCACGCCAGGTTGGCCGGGTCGGGGTTGTGCCCGTTGTAGATGCGGCTGCGCGCCGGCGTGTGATCCTTCGCCGAGATGATGGCGAGCCCCTTCGTGCCGTGCGCGTAGGAGGCGAACTCGGCCCACGCGCCCGTCATCGTCCGGCCATCGAGATGCAGCTTCGTGCCGTCGGGGAAGGTGTACTCGACCGAGTAGGTGTCGAAGTTCTGATCCACGTAGTCGTCACGGTAGTGACGCCCGCCGACCGCCTGCGCCTTGACCGGCCAGGCCTGCTTCATCATGCAGGTCTCGTCGATGTTGTGGATGTAGAAGTCCGAGAACATGCCGCCCGAGGCCCACAGGAAGCCGTGGAACCGGCGCAACTGGTACATCACCTCGGTCATCGGCTGCGTGGCGTCGCCCACCACCTGCGGGGTGATGCCGCTCTTCACCTGCTTCTTGGTGAAGGCCGAGCCGCCGGGGCCGTGCATGCGGTAGGCGCGCATCGAGATGATCTCGCCGATCTGGCCGTCCTTGATGCGGCGGAGCAGCTCGTTGCGGGCATCGCAGTGGCGGCACATCAGGCCGACGCCGACCTTCAGGTTCTTCTTCACCGACTCGGCGCCCAGCTCGAACATCTTCTTCGACGTCGGGCCGTCCACCGTGACCGGCTTCTCCATGAAGACGTTCAGGCCCTTCTTGATCGCGTACTCGAAGTGCACCCAGCGGAACGCCGGCGGCGTGGCCAGGATGACGACGTCGCCCGGCTTGAGGACGTCCATCGCCTTCTGGTAGCCGTCGAAGCCGAGGAAGCGGTGCTCGTCCTTGACCGCCATGCCCTCGCCGAGGCGGTTCGCCAGGGACTTGTAGCTGCGCGTCAGCTTGTCCTCGAAGATGTCGGCCATCGCCACCAGCTTCAGCGGGCCGTTCTTGGTGGCGAACGCATCCACCACCGCACCGGTGCCGCGTCCGCCGGCGCCGACCAGTGCGAACTGGATGGTGTCGCCGACGGCGCCGTGCACCGCCGGCGCGTTCAACGTGGCCAGGGTCGACGCCGCGGCCACCTGGCCGAGACGCTGCGCGAAGCCGCGCCGTGAAAGTCCGGGTTGTTCGCCACTCATGGTCGTGTGTCCTCCAGGGGCCGTCGGGCACTCGCCCTGGCCAATGCGCTATCGCTCAAGCATATGCCCGATCGGCCGATGGCGCAGCGGCGGGTACCCGCCGCAGGACCTCTCTGACAGGCGCGTCCCGTCAGGGGCGACCGCGCTCGCCGAGGACCGCCCACGGGTGCGGCGATTGCCGGGGCTTCAGTCCGAAGGGCGTGATGGCGCGCGTCCGCACGTGCGCCATCGCCTCCTCGACATCGTCGGTGACGAGCAGCAGGTCGAGATCGCCCGCACCGATGGTGTTGGCGCTGACCATCTCGTGGAGCTGCTGCATCAGCGGCGCCCAGTAGGCTCGGCCCATCAGCACCACCGGGAAGGACTGGACCTTGCCGGTCTGAATCAGCGTGAGGACCTCGAACAGCTCGTCGAGGGTGCCGAGGCCGCCGGGCAGCGCCACGAAGGCATACGAGTACTTGAGCAGCAGCACCTTCCGCACGAAGAAGTACTCGCACGTCAACCAGCGGTCGAGATACGGGTTGGGCGCCTGCTCGAACGGCAGGCGGATGTTGCAGCCCACCGACCAGCCGCCGGCCTCCTTCGCGCCGCGGTTGGCGCCTTCCATGACGCCGGGGCCGCCTCCGGTCATCACCGTGAAGCCGAGCTGGCTCAGGCCGGCACCGACCTGACGGGCGAGCGCGTAGTAGGGGTGGGTCTCGTCGAAGCGCGCCGACCCGAACACCGTGACGCAGGGGCCGGCGAAGTGCAGCGTGCGGAAGCCCCGGATGAAGTCGCGCAGCGACGTCAGGACGAGCCGCAACTCGGTGGCGCGCGAGTGCGGACCTTCGAGCAGGATGCGGTCGGCGCCCCGGCTCGGCGGGGCGGGTTGCTGCGCGGCAGGGGGCGGCGGGAGTTCCATGGTCGGGGTACCCATGCCTCCAGTGTCGCGCAAGCCGTCGCGGCATGCATGAGTCGCCGATTCCCGACACCCACATGCGCACATGCGACGTCGCGTCGGGACGCGATGCCGTAGGATGACCTCATGACCACCGATGGGGCGCCGAAGAGCCGGCTCGAACTCGTGATGGAGAAGTTGCGGCAACAGGACGAGGCGCAGGGCATCACGCAGGTGACCCTGACCGACGCCCAGCGCGAGGCCATCGCCACGGCGAAGAAGGGCTACGAGGCCAGGGTGGCGCAGCGCCGAATCATGCACCAGACGGCGATGATGTCCACCTTCGACCCCGGTGCCGCGCTCGAACGCGAGGAGGAACTGCGGCGCGACCTCGCGCGCTTCGAGCGCGAGCACGAGGAGGTCCTCGCCGCCATCCGGCGCGGCGAGTGAACACGCGCGCGTCCTGTTGAGATAGCATCCGCCACACATGGCGGTCCTCACGACCCGGGCGTGCGCCGCAGCCGCGCTGATCGCGCTGCTCGCCGCTGCGGGGACGGCGCCCGTGCGCGCGCAGACGCCGTCGGTCGCGACGCTGACCTGGGCTGCCGGCCCCCCGCTGCCGGCACCCCGCAGCGGACAGATCGCCGGTCTCGTCGGCGACGCCCTCATCGTCCTCGGTGGCACCGACTTCCCGATCAGCCTGTTCGACGGCGGTCCCAAGACCTGGTACGCCGATGGCGTCGTGCTCGAACGCGGTGCGACGACCTGGGCGCCAGCACCGGCCGGTCTGCTCCGGCGGCCCCTGGCCTACGCCGCGGTCGCTGCGGACGGCGATCGTCTTGTGGTCGTCGGCGGGTCCGACGGCGCGGCCCACACGGCTGACGCCTTCATCCTCGTGCGGCGCGCGGGACGTGTCGTGCGCGAGGACCTGCCAGCGCTACCCGTGCCCCTGGCGATGGGCGCAGGCGCCGTGCTCGGCCGGACGATGGTGGTCGT
The DNA here is from genome assembly GCF_022842525.1 of Luteitalea sp. Lineage (NCBI taxonomy): Bacteria > Pseudomonadati > Acidobacteriota > Vicinamibacteria > Vicinamibacterales > Vicinamibacteraceae > Luteitalea > Luteitalea sp. Next base: position 48,106 of record NZ_JALHPM010000006.1, on the reverse strand, counting down.
GGGTGGCCAGACCTCGCCCGTGGCCACGGCGGCGTCGACGACTCTCTGGACACTCGACCTCGATCGCCCCTCCCTCGGGTGGCGTGAGGCCGATCCGCTGCCGGCGCCCGCCCGGATTCTTCCTGTGGTCGTGGCGCAGGCCGGTGCGCTCCATGTCGTGAGCGGGGCGTCCCTGGCCGCGGGGGGCGACGGCGTGGCCCGGCGGACCTACCTCACCGATGCGTGGGCCTGGCGTCCCGGCGCCGGGTGGCGCGCGCTGGCTCCGGTGCCGCGTCCGGTCGTGGCCGCGCCGGCCGTGCCCTGGGGACAATCGCACCTCCTCGTGCTCGGTGGCGACGAAGGGGCGCTGGCCGATCAGGTGCAGACCCTGCGCGACCGGCATCCCGGCTTCAGTCGCCGCGTGCTGGCCTACCACGCGGTCACCGACACATGGGTCCCCATGGGCGACCTGCCAGCGGGTCTCGTGACGACGACAGCGGTGCGGGATGGTGAGACGGTGATCGTGCCGGGCGGCGAAGACCGGCCGGGCCATCGATCGACCACCGTCCTGCGCGGTCGGCTCGACGTCACCGCGCGCACCTTCGGGGCCGTGGACTACGCGGTGGTGGCCGCCTACCTGTTGCCCCTGGTGTGGATCGGGAAGCGGTTCTCGCGCAGCGACGACACGCGCGAGGACTTCTTCCTCGGCGGTCGACGGGTGCCCTGGTGGGCGGCCGGCCTGTCGATCTACGCCACGCAATTGAGCGCCATCACGTTCCTGGCGATTCCGGCCAAGGCCTACGCCGAGGACTGGACGTACCTGCCCGGCAACCTCACGCTCATCCTCGTCGCGCCCATCGTCACGGCGTTCTACCTGCCGCGCTTCCGCCGGCTGCGCGTGACCACCGCCTACGAGTATCTCGAGCACCGCTTCAACCTCGCGGTCCGGTTGCTTTGCAGCGGGGCCTTCGTCGCGCTGCAATGGGCGCGCATGGCCATCGTGCTCTATCTGCCAGCGCTCGCTCTGGCCGCCGTGACGGGCATCGACATCCGCCTGTCCATCCTGGTGATGGGCGTCCTCTGCACCGTGTACACGCTGCACGGCGGGATGAACGCCGTCATCTGGACCGACGTCGTGCAGTCGGTCGTGCTCGGGGGCGCCGTCCTGCTCAGCCTCGTGCTGATCGTGCTGGGCACTGGGGGAAGTGCGGCGGAGGTCGTCCGGACCGGGTACGACGCCGGCAAGTTCCGCATGGCCATCTGGACGCCCGACGCCACCATCGCCTCCGTGTGGGTCGTCGTCTTCGGCAATCTCATCTCGCACCTGGTGCCCTACACGGCCGATCAGGCCGTCGTGCAGCGCTACTTCACGACCCGTGACGAGACGCAGGCCTCGCGCGCCGTGTGGCTCGGCGCCATCCTGGCGGTGCCGAGTTCGGTGGTCTTCTTCGCGGTCGGCACGGCCCTGTTCGCGTTCTACCGTGCCCATCCGCAGTTGCTGAACCCCGCGAGCCCGACCGACGCGACGTTCGCGTGGTTCATCGCGCAGCAGATGCCGGTCGGTGTCTCGGGCCTGGTCGTGTCCGGTGTCTTCGCCGCAGCGATGTCGACGCTGAGCGGGAGCATCAACAGCATCGTCACGGCGGTGATCACCGACTTCACGGCGCGGCTCGGCCCGCCACGGCCCGAGGCCGCCCAGATGCGTCTGGCGCGGGTCCTGACGCTGGTGATCGGTCTGGCCGGGACGGCCAGCGCCCTCGTCCTGGCGACGTGGAACGTCCGTTCCCTCTGGGACGTGTTCCTGCAGGCGCTCGGGCTGTTCGGCGGGGGACTGGCCGGCATCTTCGCGCTCGGCATCTTCACGCGGCGCGCCCATGGCACCGGGGCCCTGGTCGGCTTCGCGGCGAGCGCGGCGGTGCTGGCGATCGTGCAGCAGCGCACCCCCGTGCACTTCCTGCTCTACGCCGGCATCGGCATCCTCAGTGCCTTCGTGATCGGCTACCTGGCCAGCCTGGTGCTGCCCGCCCGAGTTGGGCGCGACGTCAACGATGGAGGACTCGTCTCATGCAGCGACGCATCGGACCCACGCTGATCGCGGCGTGTCTCATCCTGGTGTCCGGCCGCGAGCCGGCCCTCGCCCAGTCGGCGCCAGCCTCCGCCACACGTGAGGGCGACCCCGAGCAGATCGAGGTGTTCCGGAGCGGTGAAGGCGGGTACCACACGTATCGCATTCCCGCCGTCATCCTGACGCCGCGCGGGCACCTCGTGGCGTTCGCCGAGGCGCGCCGCGCCGGCCAGGGGGACTCCGGGGACATCGATCTCGTGTCGCGCCGCAGCGAAGACGGCGGCCGCACGTGGTCGTCCGTCGCGCTGGTCGGCGACAACGGTGCGAACACCTTCGGCAATCCGTGCCCCGTCGTGGACCGGTCCACGGGCACCATCTGGCTGCTGACCACCCACAACCCCGGGGACGCTCCGGAGCGCGACATTCTCGCTGGCACCGCGCGGGGCACGCGCACGGTCTGGGTGCTGAAGAGCATCGACGACGGCCGGACCTGGAGCACGCCGGTCGAGATCACGGCGAGCGTGAAGCGGCCCGACTGGACCTGGTATGCCACGGGCCCCGGCATCGGGGTCCAGTTGCGCAGCGGCCGCCTGGTGATCCCGGCCAACCACGCCATCGCCGGCACGCAGGTGCACCGCGCGCATCTGTTCTACAGCGACGACCACGGCGGCACCTGGCAGATCGGCGCGGTCTCGGTCGACGGCACCAACGAGAGTCAGGTGGTCGAACTGGCCGACGGGGGCGTGCTGCTCAACAGCCGCAACCATCCGCCGCGCGCCGCCAACTTCCGGATGGTGTCCACCAGTCGCGATGGCGGGCTCAGCCTCTCGTCCGCCGCGCCCGACCCCGCGCTTCCCGAGCCCCCTGCGCAGGCGAGCCTCATCCGCCATCCCGGCGGGACGGCGTCGTCTGGCGTCGGGGGATTGCTGTTCTCGAACCCGAGCGGGCCGCAGCGCTCCCGGATGACGGTGCGCGTCAGCCAGGACGAGGGGCGCACCTGGCCGATCCTGCGCGTGTTGCACGAGGGGCCCGCCGCCTACTCGTGTCTGGTCGTGCTGCCCGATGGCACGATCGGCGTGCTCTACGAACGCGGGGACCGCACGGCGTACGAGCGCATCACGTTCGCCCGCGTCGGCCCCGGATGGCTCACCGGCGGCACCCAGAGGTAGAAGGGATCATCGATGGAATCGCTGAAGGGCATCCTGCCCGCACTGATCACGCCGTTCGACGACGAGGGGCGGGTGTCGCGCCGTGGTCTCGAGGCATTGCTGCCGCGCCTGTTCGAGGCTGGTGTCCACGGCACGTACATCTGTGGCACGACCGGCGAGGGCCTGCTGATGCCGGTCGCGATGCGCTGCGAGGTGGCCGAGATCGCCGTTGCCCTCACACCGAAGGGACACTCTGCCATCGTGCACGTCGGCGCCTCGTCGTTCGAGGACGCGCGCGACCTCGCACGACACGCGTCGCGCATCGGCGCCACGGCGATCAGCAGTCTGCCGCCGTCCGGGCCGGGCTTCGGCTTCTCGGAGGCACGCCGCTACTACGCGGCGCTGGCGGCAGCCAGCGACCTGCCGCTGGTCGTCTACTACTTCCCCGAGGTGTACCCGTCGATTCGCACGCTCGACCAGCTCGAGGAGGTGTGTGCGCTGTCCAACGTCGTCGGCGTCAAGTTCACCGACTTCGACCTGTCGGTGATGAGCGCCGTGGCCAAGCCGGGCCGCGTGGTGTTCAACGGGCGCGACGAGGTGCTCGCCGCCGGCCTGCTGATGGGGGCGCACGGGGGCATCGGATCGTTCTACAACCTCGTGCCCGAACAGTTCGTCGACATCGATGCGCTGGCCCGGGCCGGGCGCTGGTCCGAGGTGCGCATGCGGCAGGATGCCGTCAATGCCCTGATCACCGCGGTGCTGCGCTTTCCGCTGTTCCCGGCGATCAAGCAGATGCTGACCTGGTCGGGCATCGCCTGCGGCGGCTGTCTCGTGCCGCGGTCGGGGCTGTCGGTGGAGCAGCAGGATGCCCTGCGCAAGGCACTGGCGGCGCCGGCCGTGCGGGCCGTGCTCCCCGAGGCGTGGCGTGTCTGAGGGCGGCGTCGTTCGCGGCGCGGCGACGCGTCAGGCCGTCGGCGCGTCGTCGCGGCGGCCGATGCGACCGGCCAGGCTGGCGACCGTGGCCACGAGTTCGACGGGGCGTACCGGCTTGGTCAGGTGCCTCTGGTAGCCGGCCAGCAGCGCGCGAGCGCGGTCTTCGGCCCTGGCAAAGGCGGTCAGGGCGACGGCAGGGATGTGGCCGCCCTCCTCGGGTCCCAATGACCGCACCTGGCGAATCAGTTCGTAGCCATCGGCGACGGGCATGCCGATGTCGGCCACCAGGACATGCGGACGCTCCGTTCGGCACAGATGCAGCGCCTCGTCGGCTGACGAGGCCGTCAGCACGCGTGCGTCGAGGTCTTCGAGCAGACGCCTGATCACCGCGAGCGCATCGGGTTCATCGTCCACGGCGAGTACCGTCACGGCAGAGAGGTCGATGTCGGGCGGAGCCTGCAGGGGCACGGGGTGCGTGCCCAGGGCGGGCGTGTCCGGTGTGCGGGCCTCGAGCACCGCCGCCTGCCGCGGCAACTCCACCACGAACGCCGAGCCGCGATCGGGCCCGTCGCTCGTGACGGAGACGCGGCCCCCATGCAACTCGACGATCTGTTTGGCGATGGCCAGGCCGAGGCCGAGCCCCCCGTGCGCGCGCGTGGTCGAGGCATCGGCCTGACGGAAGCGCTCGAAGACGTGCGGCAGGAACTCGGCCGCAATGCCCTGCCCGGTGTCGGCGACGGTCAACGTCACGTGCGCGTCGGTGCTGACCAGCGTCACGCGGATCGTCCCGCCTCTGGCGGTGAACTTCACGGCGTTACTGAGCAGGTTCCACGCGACCTGTGGCAGGCGCATTGCATCGCCCCGCACCTCGGCGCCGTCCTCGCCCAGATCGACGTCGAGCACCAGTCCCTTGGCCTCGGCGGCGGGGCGGGCCGTCTCGATGGCGGCAAGCACGATCGGCTTCACGTCGACGGTCGCCACGTCGAGATGGATCGTGCCGCTGACGATGCGGCTCATGTCGAGCAGGTCCTCGATGAGTCGCGACTGCGCGAGCGCATTGCGCTCGATGGCGCCGAGGCCCTGGCTGATCGTCGAGGTGTCGGCCGCGCCGCGGGTGAGGATCTGCGCCCAGCCCAGCATGGCGTTGAGCGGCGTGCGCAGTTCGTGGCTGATCGTCGCGAGGAACTCGTCCTTCAGGCGACTGGCGCGTTCGGCGTCGGCGCGGGCGGCGCGCTCGCGCTCCAGCAACTCGGCGCGTTCGACCTCGGCGGCCTTGCGGGCGGTGATGTTCTTGAAGAAGATCGCCACCTGTCGCTCGTCGGCGGCACCGAACCGGAACGCATACACGTCGAACCAGCGCTCCATGGCGGCCGCGTGATTCTCGAAGCGGACCGGCTCGCCCGTCAGGCCCACCTGTCCATAGGTCCGGACCCACCAGCGGTCGAGTCCGGGCACGAGGTCGAGCGCCGTCCGTCCGCGAGCGTTGCGCAAGCCGGTGGCACCGTCGAAGGCCGGGTTGGTCTCCACGAACCGGTAGTCGGAGGGGGCTCCGTCGGCGTCCACCAGGATCTCGACGATGCAGAAGCCGTCCTCGATGGACTCGAAGAGCGTGCGATAGCGGGCCTCGCTGTCGCGCAGCGCGGCCTCCGCCTGGCGCTGCTCCGAGACGTCACGGAGGATGCCGCTGCGGAAGATCGGGCGCCCCTGCGCGTCGGCTTCGACGGCGTAGTGGTCGGCGATCCAGCGGTACTCGCCGGTGTTGGCCCGGAAGCGGTACTCGGTGCGACCGGCGCCCGCCCGGGGGCCGGCCTCGACGATGGTGACGGCCTGGGCGCGGTCGTCCGGGTGAAGACGATCGAGGAAGGCACGGACCGGCATCACCCGCAGCTGATCGGCGGTGACGCTCATCACCCGATCGACGGCAGGACTCAGGTAGTCGTAGGTGTCGGTGCGCAGGTCGCGACGGTAGGCCGCGTCCATCGAGTGCGCCAGCAGGCGGTGCAGGGCGGCGTCGTCGCTGCTCGCACGCAGGCGACGTCGGGTCAGCCACCAGGCGAGTGCGGCGCCGATGGTCGCCGAGAGCGGCAGCAGCGCGGCCCAGACTGGGGCTGGCATGGATATCGGCACTCTATCAGGGAACGCCGGCCAGGCCTCGGATCCTGCGGGCGGACGGGGGGATGCGGTGGGGGAGGAAACTGGAGCCGACGACCGGACTTGAACCGGTGACCTGCTGATTACGAATCAGCTGCTCTACCAACTGAGCTACGTCGGCGTGGGGTACTGGACCGGCGGGCGCCGGTGAACAACCGTGGAAGTGTACCACAGCCTCCTCCTCACCCGAGAGGTCCTCCTGCGACTGGCGCCGCCGTCCCCGCCGACCGGTCGAAACGCACCCACTCGCCCTCGATCCGGCGTTCGTGCGGGCGGAAGGTCGCCTTGTAGGAGAGGTGAGCCGAGTTGGCGACGTAGAGGCCCAGGTAGAGGTAGGGCAGGGTGTTGGCGACGCAATGCTGCCACTGCTTCAGGATGGTGTAGGTGCCCGGGCTGAAGCGCGAGTACGCCGGATCGAAGCAGCAGTAGACGGCCGAGAGCGAGCGGTCACCGCGGTCCGCGACCGCCACCGAGACCAGCCGCTCGCCGTCCCACAGGGTGAACTCGACGCTTTCGCAGCAGGTCTCGACCAGGAACGCGGCGTAGGTCTCGACGTCGGTCGTCTCCTCGTGGTCGTCGGAGGTCACCAGCCCGCGCCCCCACTTGTGGCGGGCGTACAACGCGGCGCGCGCCTCGTCGGCGACGGGGCGTCCGACCTCGAGACGGAAGCGGGCGTCGCCGGCACGCAGGGTGCGGCGATGGGTTGCCGACGGTGTGAACTCGGTCACCGGAATCCGGATCGGCTCGCACGCCTGGCAGGCCGGACAACTCGGGCGATACAGGAAGACGCCCTGACGACGGTCGCCGGCGGCGAGTGCGGCGTCCACCTCCGGGCGGGTGAGCGGACGCGCAGGGACGCGCAGCGGCAGTCGCGCGACATGGCCGGCGAGGTACGGACACCGGTCCAACTCGTCGTACACGATGAAGGTGGCGACCACTGTTGGTATGGTACGCCACGCCCCGGGGGGCTGCGGAGGGGGGCGTGGCGCCTCCGGTGGCGTCGGCCCGACGCTGCGATATAGTCGCGGCCATGCGTCTCTTCCACCCTCTCTCGCTCGCCCTGCTGTTCGTCACCGTCCCCGTGGTCTCTGCACTGGCGCAGGCGCCGCCCGCCCCGGCCGCGGCCCAGACGCCGCGCACGCCCCGCCCCAAGCTGCCGGGAGAACAGTGGGAGCAGATCTTCAACGGCAAGGACCTGACCGGCTGGCAGAAGATCGGCGAAGAGCAGTGGAACGTCGAGCCCGGCGGCATCCTGCACGGCGTGGCCGTGACCAAGGCCTACGGCTACCTCAAGACCGAGAAGAACTACAAGGACTTCCAGCTCTCGATGCACTTCAAGTGTGATGGCGACGGCAACAGCGGCGTCTTCTTCCACTCCGAGTTCAAGCCCGGCACGCCGAACATCACGCAGGGGCTCCAGTTCGAGATCGACTGCCAGGCGATGCACCACACGGGCGGCCTGTACGGTGACGGGCGCAACTGGATCGTGTGGCCCAAGCCCGAAGACGAGATGGTCGTCCGGCGCGGCGAGTGGAACGAGTACGTGCTGACCGTCGTCGGCAACCACTACATCTCGCGGCTCAACGGCGTGGTGCTCGTGGACTTCGTGGACCCGCAGCCCAAGTCGTTCGACGGCGGCATCGCCCTGCAGTTGCACTCGGGCGGCACCGGGGACATGAAGTTCCGCGAGATCTGGATTCGCGACCTGACGCAGCGCTAGGCCTCGAGGCGCACCGGCCGCCGGACTGAAGTCCGGCGGCTACTACCCTCGGCGGAGCCGGCGGAGTCCGCCACACCTCGTTGCTGCAGGCGTGACGCCGTGCAGCCTCGTGTCCTGACCACCTGCGAGCGCACCGCGCACGACTGTCGCCGTCGACCTTCCACCTTCGCCAAGGCTACGGCGGACGAGTCAGGTCGACGGTCCGCCGCAAGCGCTGCGCATGTCAGAGGTGCGGCACACGCCGACGGGCGTCGGCGAGCAGGTCGTGCAGCGTGACCGCCAGGTCGCGCAGGGAGAACGGCTTGGCCAGGCGGCCGCCGAACCCCACGGTCTGGTACTCGGCCAGCAGGCCGGTGTCGGCGTAGCCGCTCATCACCACGGCACACACGCGGGGGTCGTACTCGCGCAACTGCGCCAGCGCCTCGGCGCCGCCCATGCCCCCGGGCACCGTCAGGTCCATCACGAGCGCCTCGTAGGGGTCGCCCAGATCCATCGCATGCAGGTAGCGTTCGACGGCCATCTCGCCGTCGGACACGATGTCGGGCGTGTAGCCGAGCGACCGCAGCATCGACGCGGTCACCGTGGCGATCGACCGGTCGTCGTCCATCACCAGGATGCGTCCCTTGCCGTGCGGGATGGCAAGCGTCGGTGGGGAGGCCACCGGCGCCACCCGCTTGGTCGATCGCGGCAGCAGGATGTGGAAGACGGTGCCGCTGCCTACCGTCGATTCGGCTTGCAGCAGGCCGCCGTGGTTCTTGATCACCGCGTGCGACACCGCCAGGCCGAGCCCGGTCCCCGACGGCTTGGTCGTGAAGTACGGGTCGAAGATCCGTTCGAGATGCTCGGCCGGAATGCCGACGCCCTGGTCCTTGATGCTGATGCGGACGAACTGCCGCGACGCCCCCGGCATGTCCGGGCCGGGCGACAGCCGCGTGTTGCTGCACGAGACGTGCACCTGCCCACCGCGCGGCATCGCCTGCTTGGCATTGAGCACGATGTTGTGCACGACCTGCTCGAGTTGGCCCTCGTCGGCCTCGACGGCCCACAGCTCCGGCGCCACATCCACGCTGTATCGGACGTTGGAGCCGCTCACGGCGAAACGGACCGTGGCGTCCACGAGCGGGCCGATGTGCATCGGACGCTTCACCGGGTCGCCGCCTCGCGAGAAGGTCAGCAACTGATGGGTGAGCGTGCGCGCGCGGAGGCAGGCGCGCTCGGCTTCCTCGAGCCACGTCGCCGTCTCGCGCGAGAGCGTTTCGTCGCTGCGCGCCAGGGCGATGTTGCCGACCACGGCGGTGAGGACGTTGTTGAAGTCGTGCGCGATGCCGCCCGCCAGGACGCCGAGCGACTCCAGCTTGCTGGCCCGCACCCGTTCCTGCGTCAGGCGGACGCTCTCGGTGATGTCGCGCACCACCAGCACGACGCCCATCTTCTGGCCGTCGCCATCCGACATCGGCGCGCCAGTGAGGTTGACCGACAACCGGGCCCCGTCAGGGGCGATGAGCGAGGCGTTGGTCTCGGCCTCGGGCATGCGGCCCGACTCGAGGATGCGTGCCACCGGCACTTCCTGCACGGTCGCGCCCTCCGGATCCCAGAGGCACAGGACGTCGTCGATGGCCTTGCCGATGGCCTTGTCCTGGGTGCGGCCGGTCAACTGCTCGGCGACGACGTTGAGCATCGTCACGCGCCCCTGCAGGTCGGTGGTGATGACGCCGTCCCCGATGCTGCGCAGCGTGACGGCGAGGCGTTCCTTCTCGGCGGCGAGGTCCTCGCGCGCGCTGGCGTGCAGGTCGGCCATCGCCTGGACGCGCTTCTGCTCGTCGTGCAGACGCCCGAAGTAGACCTTGTAGGAGTGGTAGATGAACGCGACCGGAATCAGGACGAAGAGCGCGACGTTCCACGCCTCGTACTCGGCGACGAGCGTGGCCAGGAACACGACGGCGGCCGTCAGGAAGTATCCGGGCGCGGTCCACAGGAAGTTGTCGTGCCAGCAGCGCCAGAGCGCCTGCCCGGTGGACGTCGCGATCGCGGTCGAGACGATCAGCGAGTTCGTGAGGAAGTAGGCGGCAGTGGCGCCGATCAGGGGGCCGATGGCCGGCGCCGTATCGATGCTGCCCAGGCTGCCGCCGAGCAGGACGAAGGTGAGGCCGGCCGTCCCCACCGACAGCACCAGCATCATGCTGTTGAACAGGTGACGCCAGAGCGGCGACCGGGTCTTGCTGTGAAAGGCCGACTGCACCCAGCCGGAGACCGCGGCGATGACCAGGGCGGGGCCGACGTCCATCATCAGCATCGCCACGAACAAGGCCGCGAAGCTGGTCGACATCGTCGCCCAGCCGCGGGCGAGCGGGACGTGGATCTTGAGCGCCGACAACGCGGCCGCCAACACGAGGAGCCCCACGAACGGCAGCGACCGTCCCTGCAGGCTGGGCAAGGCCCATACCAGCAGGGCAAGCCCTGCCAGGATGACGCTGCCCACGTAGAGCGTCAGCCAGCGCTGTGTTCGTTTCGTCTGCACTCGGGTTCCAAGGTCACGCCCACCCTCACCTGTCTATCGGTCGGAGTGGCGTTTTTCATCATGGTGTGCGGAACCCCCGGCCGACACAAGTGGTTTTATCCGCCGTCCTGATGACTTTCTGGGCTGAATGCGACCTGTTCGACGGTCGCGCCGTCGTTCGACCAGCGGACGGTCGCCTCGCCTCTCGTGGGAAGTCCCAGGTAGTGGGCTGGCTGGGTAGAGGCCATGCCCCACGCCACCCCCATATCTAGCGATACCCACAGCGACGCCAGGCCTACGGCCTGCGGCATGGTCAGCGACGAGCCGGCCAGGGTGAGCGAGCCAGGTACGGCGACGCGGCCCGACGGGTCGGCCACGACCTCGAGTTCGCCCAGGCGGTAGCGCCCGGGCGCGGCGCCGGCCGCCATGATCGCGTCGGTCACCAGCAGGCAGCGCTCCGGCCCCTTGGCGCGAATCATGACTTTCACCGTCGCCGGAGGGAGATGGTGGCCGTCCACGATCAGCGACGCCCACAACTGGTCGGTCGCCAGCTGGTCCCAGATCACGTTGGGGTGGCGGGGGAGCACCGCCGGGCACCCGTTGCCGAGGTGCGTCGACATGGTGGCGCCCGCGCTGACCGCATCGGCGATCTGGGCCGTCGTCGCATTCGAATGGGCGAGGGCGACGCGGACGCCCATCGCCACGGCGCCTTCGATGACCGTCAGCGCGCCGGGCACCTCGGCCGCCAGCGTCAGCAGGCGGATTTGGCCGTCTGCCGCGTCCTGGCGGCGCCGGAAGTCGTCCATCGAGGCATCGACGACGCAGGACAGCGGATGCGCACCGCGGAAGCCATCCTGCGGCGAGATGTACGGCCCTTCCATGTGCAGGCCCGCGATGATGGGGTGCCCGGTGGCCAGGACCCGTCGCGCGCAGTCGCGGAAGTGCTCGAACGTCGACGTGATGATGGTCGGCAGGCAGAGGCCGACACCCGTGGCCTCCATCGCGGCGAACGACACCGCGATCTGCTCCGACGAGACATCCGCGTTGTAGTCGACGCCGGCGAAGCCGTTGACCTGCAGATCGACGAATGCGGGGCCGCGATGCTCACGCATTGGGGATCTCGCGAATGCGTCCGAGCTCACCGACGAGCACGACGACGAGGAAGAAGGCGACCAGGTAGGCCGACGCGCAGGCGAGGAACACAGGCGCATAGCCCGCCCCCTCGACGACATGACCGATCATGCGCTGCGTGATGACGCCGGCGACGCTGCCGAGCAGGCCGCCGAGGCCCGTGACCGAGCCGACGGCCCGTGCCGGGAACACTTCGGCCGGCAGGATCACGTTGCCCCACGCGCCGTGGCAGAACATGGCCAGCGTGACGCAGATGAGCGCGAGCGTGGTGATGTCGAGGCCGATGGTGGCTGCGTACGGCGCGATCGAGTCGATGCGGGCCAGGGCGAGGAACAGCACCAGCGCCGTGGCCGACACGGTGAACGTCGTCAGCTTGCGCGCCCGATTCACCGTCATGCCGATCGACGTGACGAGGTAGCGGGGGATGACGCCCGAGGCGATGTTGCCGGTGGCCAGGGCCGCGTAGGGCAGCCAGCCTACGGCCAGCAACGTCGTGCGCGGGATCGCGAAGGTGTCTTCCAGGTACTTCAGCACCCAGAAGTTCAGCAGATACGAGATCGGATCGGTCAGGACGCGGGCGGCCACGCAGCCCCACGTCTCCTTCATGCGCATGAGGACGCGCATCGGCGGCGGTGGCTGCGACTCGCTCAGGGTGCGATCGGCCGTGATGAGGGCGCGTTCCTCGGCGGTGATGTGCCGATGGTCTTCCGGCTTGTGATAGAGCCACCACCAGAGTGGCAGCCACAGCAGGCCGAGGGCGCCGGAGAAGATGAAGGCGGCACGCCAGCCGAAGTAGAGACTGATGGCGCCGATGAGCGGGACGGCCAGCGTCGACCCGAGCGCGGTGCCGGCATTGAAGATGCCGACCGCCAGGGCGCGCTCGCGTACCGGGAACCATTCGGTTGCGGCCTTGACGCCGCCCGGGATGACCGCCGCCTCCGAGGCGCCGAGCGCGAAGCGCGCCAACTGGAAGTGGAACGGCGTGCGCGCGAACGCGTGGCTCATCGCCGCCACCGACCAGGCCGCCACGAAGTACAGGTAGCCGCGCCGGGTCCCGATCACGTCGAGGATGCGGCCGCTGACGAGATACATGATCGAGTAGCTCATCAGGAACGCCGACGTGATCTGGCCGTACTGCGCGTCCGTGAAGCCGACGTCCTTCTGGATCTGCGTCGCCAGGACCGACAGGGCCTGGCGATCGAGATAGTTCAGCTCCGACGCGAGGCACAGCAGGACAGCGATGTACCACCGCAGGTGCGGGATCTTGCGCGAGTCGGCCGGAGCGGGCGTCACGGGCTAGCTGTGCGCTGCGGTCGTGCCCGGCTGCAGGCGCGACGCGGAGGCCGGATCGAGGAAGAGCCGCAGGCTGGCGTGCGTCTGCAGGATCGACGCAGGCACCTCGGGAGTCACGGGCCCCTCGAGGGCGGCCTGCACCGCGGCGGACTTCCGCTCGTCGGGCACCATGCAGAAGATGTGGCGCGTCTTGAGGATCTGCCGCACCGACATGCTCAGCGCCTGCGTCGGCACCTCGTCCAGACTGCCGAACCAGCCTTCCCCGACCTGCTGCCGGCGGCACGCCTCGTCGAGGGTGACCACCAGGTACGGTGACTCGGTCTCGAAGTCGGCCGGCGGGTCGTTGAACGCCAGGTGACCGTTCTCGCCGATGCCGCAGCAGCAGACGTCGATCGGCGCCGCGCTGATGGCGGCACCCGCCGCCGCCAGGACGGTGGCCGGGTCCCCCTCGCCATCGAGCAGCAGGGCCGACCCGATCGGCACCCGGCTGAACAGGCGCTCCTGCAGGTACTTGCGGAAGCTGGCCTTGTGGCTGAGCGGCAGGCCGACGTATTCGTCGAGGTGGAACGCATCCACCTGCGCCCACGGCACGTCGGTGCGCGCCACGAGGGCCTCCAGGAAGGTGAACTGCGAGGCGCCGGTCGCGACGATGACGCGGGCGCGACCACGAGCCTGGACGGCCTCGGCGATGGAGTGGGCGACTTCCGCGGCGGCGGCGACGCCGAGCGCCGTCGCGTCTGGATGAACCGAGATTCTCATTGCGCGCGACTCTAGCACACGGGGTTGGGCCCGGACGCCTCGGCGAGGCATCCCTCCCATCTCCGCCCCCGCGGGGAGGCGGGGTATGCTCAGAAGTTGATGTCCACCTCACCGACCTCGCCGATCCGCGACATCGTGGTCAAGGGCGCCCGCACCCACAACCTCAAGCAGGTCGACGTCACCCTGCCGGCACGCAAGCTGATCGTCATCACGGGCGTCTCGGGGTCGGGCAAGTCGTCGCTGGCGTTCGACACGATCTACGCCGAAGGGCAGCGCCGCTACGTCGAGTCGCTCTCCGCGTACGCCCGGCAGTTCCTCGAGCGGATGGAGCGCCCGGACGTCGACTCGATCCAGGGCATCTCGCCGGCGATTGCCATCCGCCAGAAGAACAGCATTCGCAACCCGCGGAGCACCGTCGGCACTACCACCGAGATCCACGACTACCTGCGCCTGCTCTTCGCGCGGGTCGGGCGGACGTACTGCCGCCAGTGCGGCCGCGAGGTCGTGCGTGAGTCCGCCGAGGTGGTGGCCCAGCGGCTGGCCGCCCTCCCGGAGGGCACCCGTCTGCTGCTCGGCTTCGAGATGCCCGTCGTCAGCATGCATGTCGCCGCCGACGAAGAACGCCGGGGCGACGACGAGGACGAGGCCGGCGGCGCCGGGCGGACGACGAAGAAGGACGCCCGCCTGTCACTCGAGGCCACGCTCGAGACGCTGCGACGTCGCGGCTTCACGCGCGTGCTCCTCGACGGCGAGATGACCAACCTCGCCGACGTCCCGATGACGGCGCTCGAAGGGCGGACGACGCTGGAGGTGGTGGTCGATCGCATCAAGGTCGGCCCGGACCTGCTCGCGCGTCTCACCGACTCGCTCGAGGTCGCCTATCAGGAGGGCGGTGGGGCCGCCTTCGCGATCGATCTCGAAGGCCCCGTCCGCCACGTCTTCTCCGAGCGGTTCGAGTGTCGCTCGTGCGGCATCCCGTACGAGGTGCCCCAGCCGCGCCTCTTCTCGTTCAACAACCCGTTCGGCGCCTGCCCGGTCTGCCACGGGTTCGGCAACGTCATGGAGCTCGACCTCGGGCTCGTCGTGCCGGCGCCGACCAAGACGCTGGCGCAGGGCGCCATCGATCCGTGGACCAAGCCGCAGTATCGCGGCTACCAGACGCACCTGAAGCGGCAGGGGCGCGAGGGCAAGGTCCGCCTCGACGTGCCGTGGGAGCAGCTCACCGACGCCGAGCGCGCCTTCGTCGTCGATGGCGATGGCAGCTACGAGGGCGTGCGCGGGTTCTTCGCGCTGCTCGAGCGCAAGAAGTACAAGGTGCACGTCCGCGTCTTCCTGAGTCGCTACCGCGGCTACCAGGTCTGCCCCGACTGCGGCGGCGCCCGCCTGCGCCGCGAGGCGCGCGACGTGCAGGTGCAGGGCCTGACCATCGATCGCGTCGGCGCGATGACCGTGCGCGAGGCCCTCGACTTCTTCGCGGGGCTGACGCTGTCGGAACGCGACGCCGCCATCGCCGACAAGCTGCAGCACGAGATCGTCAAGCGCCTCACGTTCCTGAGCAACGTCGGCCTCGAGTACCTGACGCTCGATCGCCTGTCGTCGACGCTGTCGGGCGGCGAGTCGCAGCGCATCAGTCTCGCGACGTCGCTGGGCTCGGCCCTGGTCGGCACGCTGTACGTGCTCGACGAGCCGTCGATCGGCCTCCACCCGCGGGACAACCTGCGCCTGATCGGCATCCTGCGGCAACTGCGGGATCAGGGCAACACCGTGCTGGTCGTCGAGCACGACGCCGACATGATCGCCGTCGCCGACGAGATCATCGACATGGGCCTCGGCGCCGGAGAACTCGGCGGCCGGGTGGTCTATGCCGGCTCGCTCGAGGGCCTGCGCAAGGACCCGCGGTCGCTCACGGGCAAGTACCTGCGCGACGACCTCGCCATTCCGGTGCCGGCGACGCGCCGCAAGCCGACAGGGCAGAAGCTGCGCGTGCTCGGCGCCTCCGAGCACAACCTGAAGAACGTCGACGTGGAGATCCCGCTCGGCCTGTTCACCGTCGTCACCGGCGTGTCGGGGTCGGGCAAGTCGACGCTCGTGCACGACGTGATTCACGCCGGCATCAAGCGCGCCAAGGGCGATTGGGACAAGGCCGTGGGCGCGTGTCGCCGCCTCGAGGGCATCGAACTGGTCTCCGACGTCATCCTGGTCGACCAGGCGCCGATCGGGCGCACGCCACGGTCCAACCCGGTGACGTACCTCAAGGCCTTCGATCCGATCCGCGAACTGTTCGCCTCCACCAAGGACGCGCGAACACGCGGGCTGACGGCGAGCAGCTTCTCCTTCAACGTCCCCGGCGGCCGGTGCGATGCGTGTGAAGGCGAAGGGCAGGTGCGCGTCGAGATGCAGTTCCTCGCCGACGTCTTCGTGCCATGCGACGTCTGCGAAGGCACCCGCTTCCGGCCGCAGGTGCTCGAGGTCACGTACCGCGGCAAGAACATCCATCAGGTGCTCGACCTCACCGTGCGTGAGGCGATCCAGTTCTTCAACGGCTCGCCCAAGGTGCTGCGCCGCCTGCTGGTGCTCGAGGAGATCGGTCTCGGCTATCTGCGTCTCGGCCAGCCGGCCACCACCCTGTCCGGGGGAGAGGCGCAGCGCATCAAGATCGCCGCCCACCTGTCGACCCAGGGCGGTGATCGGATGCTCTACATCCTCGACGAGCCCACCACCGGCCTGCACTTCGACGACATCGCCAAGCTGCTCGCGGCCTTCCGCAAGCTGATCGCTGCCGGGCACTCGCTGCTCGTGATCGAGCACAACCTCGACGTGATCAAGACGGCCGACTGGGTCATCGACCTCGGACCCGAGGGGGGCCACGCCGGCGGCGAGGTCGTCGCCGTCGGTTCGCCCGAGACGATTGTCACCGTCGCGGCGTCGCACACCGGCCAGCATCTCAAGGCCGTCCTCGACGGCGCGAGCCTGCGCACGTAGCGGTCGGACAAAGTCCGCCACCTGCAGGTACACTGGGTGCCGATGCGAATTCACTCCGCGCATGTGTTCGTGGCGCTGCTGTGCGGCGCCGCTCCGCTGCTGGCCCAGGCGCCGGCGCCGGCCGCTCCTCGGGCCTCCTACGACCAGGTCGTGGCGCAGTTGCAGTCGCCCGACGCGGATGCCCGACGCGATGCACTCCGGTCCCTGGGGGCCACGGCCTATCCGGAGGCCATCGCGCCGATCAGTCAGCTGCTGACCGACCCCATCGACGACATCCAGCTGGAGACGATCTACACCCTGTTGAGCTTCTACCATGTCGAGAAGCCGACCATCGTCAAGCGCCGCAGGGGCCTCGTCGTCGAGACCAGGTCGCGCAGCGCCGCGCAGGGCATCTACGACCTCGGCCCCTACGGCCTGATTCCCCAGCCGGTGCCGGTCGAACTCACCAACGGCCTGGCGCAGTCGATGTTCGACCCGAACCCGCGCGTGCGCATCGAGTCGGTCTACGCCCTCGGCGTGATGGCCCGGCCGCCGCTCGACGGGTACGCGGCCGACGCGCTGGCGCGCCTGCTGCAAGACAAGGATGAGGACATCCGCGAGGCCACCGCGCGCGTCATCGGGGGGCTCCGCGTGTCGAGCGCCGGCGACGCGCTGGTCGAGGCGCTCAACGACAGGAGCACCCGGGTGGCCACGGCGGCCATGCGCGCGCTGGGCGACATCAAGGCGTGGCAATCGCTGCAGGCGCTGACCGATCAGTTCAACTACTTCGGCGGGAAGGGACCACGGGCCGAAGCCGCGATCGACGCTCTCGCCCGAATCGCGCACGCCTCGTCGCAGCAGTTGTTCGTGTCGCAGCTCACCTCGTCCTCCGCCAACCTCCGTCGCCTGGCGGGGGAAGGACTGGCGCGCAGCGGCAATCGCGAGGCCGCGCAGCAGGCGGCGACGGCCCTGGCCGGGGACAAGCAGCGGGACGTGCTGCTGGCCGGCGCGTTCGCGTCGGTGACGGCGGGCCCACAGGGGGGCAGCGGCGTGGGTTTCCTGGTGCAGGCGCTGGATCATGGCGCCTTTCACGAGCAGGCGATGGCCTATCTCGTCGAGCTCGGTCCCCGGGCGGTCCCCGGGCTCGACCAGGCGCTGGCCTCCGACGACCCGGCCACGCGCGAGCGCGTGACCCTCGTGCTCGGCTTCATCGGTGGCGACGACGCGCTGGTCCTGCTCGAGCGCGCCCGTGGCGACAAGGATCTCCGTGTCGTGCGCGCCGCCGAGCGCGCCATCGCTCGCCTTCGCAAGTCGGCGTAAGCCTCCTGCGCCCATCGCCTCACGCGCACGCCGCATCCGGGTAGCGCCGGCTCTCCGAGCCGGCCGGCACCGCCCCTGGCTGCCACGTCCTCACTGACGCCATCGTTCTTCGCCAGGCCGACCCTCGTCGTGGCCCGCGATCTCATCGGCATGCGGCTCGTGCACGAGACGGCCACCGGGACGACCGCCGGGCTCATTGTCGAAGTCGAGGCCTACATCGGCGAGGACGACCCGGCCTGTCACGCCGCGCCTGGGCCGACGGCTCGCAACCAGCCCCTGTACGGACCACCGGGGCTGGCCTACGTCTACTTCAACTACGGCGTGCACTGGCTGGTGAATGCCGTGACCGAGGCCGATGGCTTTCCGGCCGCGGTGCTGATCCGCGCCCTCGAGCCCGTCGATGGGGTGGCGCTGATGCGATCACGGCGTGCGCCGCGCCGCGCTGGCGTCGAGGGCGTGTGGGCCGGCAAGGACCACGACCTCTGTCGCGGCCCGGGCAACCTGACGCGCGCGCTCGGCATCACCGGCGAGCAGAACCGCGTGCCGCTCACGACAGGGGCGCTGCGCCTCGAGCGCAGGCCGCGGCGGCCGACCGCTGCCATCGCGTGGAGTCCACGCATCGGCATCCGCGTCGGGCAGGACCGCCCGTGGCGGGCCTACCTCGCCGGCCACCCCGCGGTGTCTGGCCGGCCCCGATAGCCGAGATCCTGCGTGTCAGGCACCGCCGCGACGCCGACGGTACAGCGCACCCCACGTGCGCAACGCCTCGATCGCCGGCACCGTCGTCCGCCCCAGGGGCGTGATCGCGTAGTCCACGTGCGGCGGCACGACCGGGTGCACCGTGCGCGTGAGCAGGCCGTGCTGCTCCAGTTCGCGCAGGTGCTGGGTCAGCATCTTGTGGGAGATCCCCTGCAACGTCTGGCCCTCGAACTCGAACTCGGGCATCCATGCTCTCCTTCTGGTAAGTATCCCACCGGAATGTGCGTACTTCACATGCAGCGTGCGTGACGCTACCGTCGGATCTTCCATCACGGAGGACCCATGAGCCTGAAGGATCCGAACGTCACGCGCCCGGGCGCCCGCAAGCGCGTCGCCATCGTCATCGCCAATGCCACCGTGTCGACCACCACCGGCTGGCCGGTCGGGTTCTGGTGGTCCGAGCTGACGCATCCGTACCATGTCTTCACCGAGGTCGGGTACGAGGTCGCCGTCTTCAGTCCCGATGGCGGCCAGTGCGTCGCCGACGCGATGAGCGACCCCGGGGACGCCAGTGGCTACAGCCGCAGCGACCTCATCTCCCAGGGCTTCATCCACACCCCGGCCCTTCGGTCGCTGATCGACGACACACGTCCGGTTTCCGAGTTGGACCCTGCAGACTTCGACGCCATCGTCGTTGCCGGTGGGCAGGCGCCGATGTTCACCTTCGAGCAGGCGACGACGTTGCAGCAGGTGTTCGTCCGCTTCTACGAAGCCGGCAAGATCGCCGCCGCGCTGTGCCATGGCACCGCCATCCTGGCCTTTGCCCGCCTGTCGTCCGGCGAGTACCTGGCCGCCGGCAAGACGGTCACCGGCTTTGCCAACGTCGAGGAGGACTTCGCCGACAACGCCGTGTGGAGTTACGGCCTGCCGGCGCGCGACAGGCACGTGGTGCCGTGGCGCATCGAGGACCGGCTGAAGGCGATTGGGGCCAACTACGTGCAGGCCGGCCTGTGGCGCGGCTTTGCCGTCCGCGACGGCAATCTGATCACGGGGCAGCAGAACTTCTCCGGGGAAGAGACCGCGCGCGCCGTCGTCGCGGCGCTGGGTCGGTGAGCCCGGAGCCCGCCCCGAGCCCTGACCCTTGAGCCTGAGGCTTACCGCTGCCCGCGGAACGGCGCTTCGGTGATGGGCACCTTGATGTCGAACTCCTGGCGGGCTCGACGCACGCGCAGGGTGGCGACCGATCCGACCGGCGCGGTCAGCATCGACCGTTCGAAGGCCTCGGTGCCCGTGATCTCGGCGCGATTGAAGCCGACGATCACGTCGCCGGCACGCAGGCCGGCATCCCACGCATCACCGGAATTGCGAATCCGGTAGACGACGACCCCGTCGGTGGACGCGACGTCGAGATCCTGCGCCAGCCCGGGATTGAGCGGCGCGATGCGGACGATGCCGGCGATGGTGCCGCGGCGCACCTTGCCGAACTTCTCGAGTTGGGCGGCGACGTCGCGGGCCAGGTTGCTCGGCACCGCGAACCCGATGCCCTGATAGCCGCCGCTCTCGCTGTAGATCCAGGTGTTGATGCCGATCAGTTCGCCGCGGCGATTGACCAGCGCGCCGCCGGAATTGCCGGGATTGATGGCGGCATCGGTCTGGATGTAGTCGGCGACGACCGAGATCTGCGGGTTGGTACGGCCGAGGGCCGACACGATGCCGAGCGTCACGGTCTCGCCCAGCTGGTAGGGGTTGCCCACCGCCATGACCCACTCGGCCACGCGGAGGCGGGAACTGTCGCCCCAGGTGATCGGCTGCAGGCTGGGGTCGGTGACGCGCAGCAGGGCGAGGTCGGCGTATGGGTCGATCCCGACCAGCTCGGCCGGGCGCTCGCGTCGATTCCACAGCACGACGCTGAGCTGTGTGGCTTCTCCGATCACGTGGGCGTTGGTCAGGACGTAGCCGACGTTGCCGGCCTTGCGGATGACGACGCCGGACCCGGCGCTCTGTGTCGGCTGTTCGTCGATGAAGCCGAAGGGCAGGCGCATCTGCCGCGAGCCGACGGCCGAGATGTTGACCACGCTCGGGATGACGCGTTCGGCGACGTCGGCCAGTTCGGGCAGCGGTCCGCCCGAGACGGTGGCCTTGGGCGCTGCGGGCGCCGGGGGGGGAACGACGGGCGCCTGCGCCGTGGCGCGGTCGGCCGGGCCGAAGCGGCCGGTGACGACCATGCCCGCGAAGAAGCTCGCGACCACGAGGGCCAACGGGAGGAGCAGGCGCCGCACGACTAGCTGACCTCGACGCGTCGGCCGCGGGCCGACGCCGCCTTCGGGAGGGTCACGGTGAGAATGCCATCCTTGAAGTCGGCCTGCACCTCGTCCACGGCCAGTGGCGCCGGGAAGGTGAAGCGGCGGACGAACTGGCCATGCCCGCGTTCGAGGCGCACGTAACACGCCGGTTCGCAGCCCGGGTCCGGCCGATGCCCACGGATGGTCAGGGTGTCGTGGGTCGCGGCGACGTCCACATCGGCCCGACGCACGCCCGGTAGTTCGGCCACGACGACGAAGCTGTCCTCGGTTTCGCTGACGTCGGCCGGGGGTGTCCAGCCCGAGTCGCCCCGCCGATCGGACTGCCCGGCCCGGGTCCGGTATTCGCGAAGGGATTCCCAGCGCATGGGTTCATCGTAGCAAACCGGCGCGTGCTACCATCCTCCGGTTTGCGTACTCGACCGGGTACTTCCTCCGGTCTGCCAGGAGTGTCATGAGTACCGTCTCCGCCACGAAGCTTCGCAAGGGCAACCTCGTCAAGCACAACAACGATCTGTGCCGGATCGTCGAGACCCAGCACGTCACGCCGGGGAACCTGCGGGGGTTCGTCCGCGCCAAGATGCGCAAGGTCAAGGACGGCATCATGTTCGAGCATCGCTTCCGCTCGGAGGACATGGTGGAGCGGGCGCACCTCGACGAGCGCGAGATGCAGTACCTGTACAAGGACGGCGACACCTTCTACTTCATGGACACGTCGTCCTACGAGCAGACGGGCCTGTCCGAGGAGGCGCTCGGCGACTCCATGAACTACCTGCTGCCCGAGTCGATGATCAACGTCGAGTTCTACGAGGGCAACCCGGTGGGCATCGAACTGCCGCCGACCGTGGACCTGAAGGTCACCGATACCGTCCCGGGCATCAAGGGCGCCACGGCCAACGCCCAGACCAAGCCCGCCACGCTCGAGACCGGGCATGTGGTCACCGTGCCGGCCTTCGTCGAAGTCGGCACCGTGGTGCGCGTCAACACCGAGACGGGCGAGTACCTCTCCAGAGTGTAGCCGTCGGACGTTGTCCGACGGCCTGCTTCGGCCTTCGTCATTCGGCCTTCGGCCTTCGCAGGAGCGGTCGATGCGTTCGGCATTCCCGGCATTCGGCATCGCGGCATTCCCCTGAATGGACCAGAGCTCCCAGCGTCCCATCCCCTCGTCCGGCTGGATCGAGGTCATCGTCGGCAGCATGTTCAGCGGCAAGAGCGAAGAGCTCATTCGCCGCCTGCGGCGGGCCCAGATCGCGAAGCGGCGGGTGCTCGTGTTCAAGCCGGCCATCGATGACCGGTTCTCCGAGACCCACATCACCTCGCACAGCGAGATGCGCCTGCCGTCGCTGGCGGTCCGCACGGCGGCCGACATCCTCGAGGGCGTGACCGACGAGACCGAGGTGGTGGGGATCGACGAAGGCCAGTTCTTCGACGTCGAACTGCCGGCGGTGTGCAGCACGCTGGCCGACCGCGGCAAGCGCGTCATCGTGGCCGGTCTGGACCAGGACTACCTGGGACGCCCGTTCGAGCCGATGCCGCAGTTGCTGGCCGTCGCCGAGTACATCACCAAGACCCTGGCCATCTGCATGGTCTGCGGCGAGCCCGCCAATCACACCCAGCGACTGGTCAAGAGCCGCGAACTGGTGCTCGTCGGCGCGACGGACTCGTACGAGGCGCGCTGCCGCAAGTGCTTCGATCCTGCGCTGGCGGGGTAGGGGGGGAATGCCGCGATGCCGAATGCCGGCATGCTGGCATGTCCTTCGCCTTCAGCCTTCCCCCTTCAACCTTCAACCTTCAACCTTAGGTATTCGGCATTCGGCATGGCAGCATTCGGCATTGCGAGCGGAGCCTGTGCCATGAGGCGGAGCCACCCCTAGGCGTCGTCACGCTCGTCGTGGGCGCCGAGGTCGAGGGACTTGCCCCAGAAGTCGATGTCGTGGCGCGCGATCTTGTCGCGGAGCAGCCGGCGGGTCTCGCCGTAGAACTGCGTCGGCACGACCAGGCTGCGGGCCACCTGCTTCATGCGGGGGACCAGCAGGAGCGTCAGCGGTTCGCCTTCGCGCCACCGGAGCCCGCCGATCTTGTGGTACGGCAGGAAGCCCTGGTCCATCCAGACGCCGTCCTCGTAGAACCCGCGCCCGATGCGGATGCTCAGCGGCACGAGATAGCCGTAGTAGACGAGCATCATCGCTTCGCCGAACACCGCCGTCGGTGGCCAGCGCAGGTAGAACAGCTTGACCAGCAGGACCACGCCGAGCAGCGCCGCCATGCCGAGGAACAGGCCGTAGTACCGCGGCACGGGGCTCGGCCACGTCAGCAGCGCCCGGGAGCGCATGCGGAAGTTGCGCGCGACGTCCACCAGGATGCGGACGTTGGCCACGAGGAAGCCCGCGCCCATGAGGAGCAGCACGTGGGACAGGAAGGACGGCGGCACTGCAGTCCTTCTAGCGGATGCGGGCCGCTGGACGCAAGCGGCCCGGTGGCGACGCGGTCCTACCAGCCCAGCAGGCGGCCGAGCCACCCCATCCCGTGCGCGGTCGGGTCGCCGAGCCAGTCGGGCGGAGTGAGCCACACGAACGCCAGGATGGCGATCACCATCAGGTCGTACGGGATCGTCGTGCGCTCGTAGGTCCAGTAGAAGATGCGCCAGAAGAACAGCAGCGGGAGCGGCAGGCGCTCCTCGAGCGGGGCCGTGCGCGCGCTCATGCCGTCACCCCCCGCCCCTCGAGTTCACGCCAGGTGTGGTAGATGCGGCCGGCCACGGTCAGCACCGACAGCACGAGGATGACCCAGAGGACGGCAGCCATGCGGTTGGTGAAGGCGCCGATCATGAACAGGACGATCCGCTCGGGGCGCTCCATGAACCCGACCTTGCACTTGTCGATGAGCGACTCGGCGCGGGCGCGGGCGTAACTGGTGAGCACGGTGAACGTCATGGCCAGCGCGGTGATCAGCACGTAGTCGGCCCGCTGGAGCGAGGCGTAGAGGTAGACGAGGCCGAGAAACAGCGCCAGGTCGGAGAAGCGGTCCATGACCGAATCCCAGAAGCCGCCGAACGCACTGGCCGTGCCGGTCTGGTGCGCGACCTTGCCGTCGATGAAGTCGAACAGGTTGGCCGCGACCATGATGAAGCCCGCCAGCACGAATCGGCCCACGCCGAGCGCCCACGCGGCCGCCAGGTTGATGCAGACCCCGATGAAGGTCAGGACGTTGGGGTGAATCCGCAGCACGACGCAGATCCGGATGATCGCGCTCAGCGGGAACATGAAAATCGCGCCGACGGCGCCCGTGAAAGTCATTTGCCCGTCGATATAATGGAGGGTCCGGGTCGACTCCTGCAACCCGACCGATGGGATCGCGGGCCGGCACACGGCCGGGCGCGTCATCCCGACCGGCCAGGCGCCCCGTCGCGCCCCGAGGCGCACGCCCATGGCGATTGAAGATCTCAAGCCCCAAATCGCCCGTCTGCCGGAGCAGCCCGGGGTCTATCTCTACCTCAACCGGGCGGGCGAGACCATCTACGTGGGCAAGGCGCGCGCCCTGCGCGACCGGGTCCGCAGCTACCTCGGCGCTCGCGGCACGTCGCCCAAGACCGAGGCCCTGCTCGACGAGGCCGTCGGGCTCGAGGTCATCGTCACCGACTCGGTCGTCGAGGCGCTGGCGCTCGAGAACAACCTCATCAAGGAGCGGTCACCGCGGTACAACATCAAGCTCCGCGACGACAAGACGTATCCGTACCTGCGGCTGAGCACGTCCGAGGGATTTCCGCGCGTCTCGGTCGTGCGGCGTGTGGCCAACGACGGCGACTACTACGCCGGACCGTTCATGCCGGCGTCGCTCGCCTGGCAGACGCGGAGCCTGTCGCACAAGCTGTTCGGCATCCGGTCGTGCCGGGAGGTGATCACGGGCCAGCGGGGCCGGCCGTGCCTCGAGTACGACATCAAGCGGTGTCTGGCGCCGTGCGTCGCCACGATCTGCACGCAGGACCAGTACCAGCACGCCGTCCGCGATGCCCGCCTGCTGCTCGACGGCCGCACCGAGGAACTGGTCGCCGACCTCGAGTCGCGGATGTACGCGGCGGCCGACGAGGAGCGCTTCGAGCAGGCCGCGCAGCTGCGCGACACGATCCGGACGCTCGAGACCCTGCGGGACCGACAGCAGAAGATGGCGACGCCGCGGATGGGCGACCGCGATGCGATCGGCGTCAAGCTGGGACCCGGCGGGGCCGTGGTCCAGCTCTTCCAGGTCAGGTCGGGCCGCGTCGTCGACCGCGTGGAGATGGTGACCAACGCCGATCAGGCCCGTGACGCGCGCCTCGAGGATCTGCTCGATCGGGCGGTGGCCCATGTCTACGCCGATCACGCGCCGCCCCCGGAAGTGCTGCTGCCCGTCGCGCTGCCCGACATGGACCTGCTGGCGGAGTGGTTGTCGGCCCGCGCCGGTCGACAGGTGCTGGTCAGCGTGCCGCAGCGGGGCGACAAGAAGGCGCTGATCGACCTGGCGGCCCGCAACGCCGCGCTGTCCTACGATGCGCGTTTCAACGAGGACGGCGCCGCCAACCACGAGGCGCTGGAGACCTTACAGGCGGCCCTTGGGCTGGCCGCCCTGCCGCGCCGCATCGACTGCTTCGACATCTCGACCCTGCAGGGGGCCGAGACCGTCGCGTCGATGGTCGTCTGCCAGGACGGGCGGATGAAGAAGTCGGAGTATCGGAAGTTCAGGATCAAGGGCGAGGCCGGGAACCGGGAACCGGACACCGGAAACCGTTTCCTCGACGACTTCGCGGCCATGCACCAGGTGGTCGGGCGGCGGTATCGCAAGGTCGCCGACGATGATGGGCCGTGGCCGGACCTGATCGTGATCGACGGCGGCAAGGGGCAGCTCAACGCCGCCTACGAGGCCCTCGAGGCGCTGGGTCTGGACCACGTCGTGGCGGTGGGGCTGGCCAAGCAGGAGGAACTCGTCTTCACGCGGGACCGCGAGGACCCCATCGCGTTCGGCCAGGGCACACCAGCGCTGCGCCTGCTGCAGCGGATCCGCGACGAGGCGCATCGGTTCGCGGTGACCTTCCACCGCACGGCCCGGGCCGGTCGCGACCTGCGGTCCGAGCTGGACGACATCACCCAGGTGGGGCCGCGGCGCCGGCGTCAGCTGTTGACCACCTTCGGCAGCGTGGCCGGCGTGCGGCGGGCCAGCCGCGAGGATCTGACCGCCGTGGTCGGCGCCAAGGCGGCCGACGCCATCCTGCGCCACTTCGCCACGGGCGCCTGAAATTTCAGCATTTCAGAATTTCACGGACGGTCGACCTGTCCCGCTGCCGGAGGGCGGAGAGGGTGGGGCGCTGCGCGAGATGCCTGAATTCGGCAATTGCCGGCTTGGCTGATACTCTATGGGGTCTTTGTCATCGTGGAAATCAGTTCAATAGTTCTCGCGTTCATCGGGCTGCTGCTGGCCCTCACCGTGCACGAAGCCTCGCACGCGTGGGCGGCGTTTCGCCTCGGCGATCCCACGGCCAAGCACCTGGGGCGGCTGTCGCTCAACCCCCTCGTGCACATCGACCCGATCGGGACCGTGCTGCTGCCGCTGCTGGCCATGGGCACTGGCGCGCCGCTGCTCGGGTGGGCCAAGCCGGTACCGGTCGATGGCCGCTACCTGAAGAATTTTCGTCGCGACTTCATGTGGATCGCGCTGGCGGGGCCTGCCAGCAACGTGCTGCTGGCCATCCTTGCGAGTGGCCTGCTCCGGGCACTGACGCTGGTCCCGTCCTCCGTTGGTAG
Organism: Luteitalea sp.; assembly: GCF_022842525.1. Taxonomy (NCBI): domain Bacteria; kingdom Pseudomonadati; phylum Acidobacteriota; class Vicinamibacteria; order Vicinamibacterales; family Vicinamibacteraceae; genus Luteitalea; species Luteitalea sp. The sequence goes on along the minus strand of NZ_JALHPM010000006.1, from coordinate 21,376 downwards.
CGTCGAGTTGGCGCGTCCCCTCGAGATCTTTCTCATTGGCGCAGACCCGCAACGGTTGGGGGGCTTCTTCGCGATCAATGTGGTGCTCGCGGTTTTCAACATGATTCCGGTGCCGCCGCTGGACGGCAGCAACGTGGTGGCGGCGCTGCTTCCGCCTCAACTCGCCGTCCGGTGGGATGGGGTCCGACAGTACGGCATCTTCATCCTGTACGGGCTGATGCTTTCGGGCGTCCTCGGCACCATCATCGGACCGCCGTACCGTTTCCTCGCTGGATTGCTGTTGTGACCAAGCGCGTTGTCTCGGGCATGCGCCCGACCGGAAAGCTGCATCTGGGGCACCTCGTGGGTGCCTTGCGGAACTGGACCGAGCTGCAGGCGCAGTACGACTGCTTCTATTTCGCGGCCGACTGGCATGCGCTCACGACCGACTATGCCGACACCAGCCGGCTGCAGTCGTACGTGATCGACAACGTCATGGACTGGATCGCGGCCGGCGTCGACCCCGAGCGGGCGACCATCTTCGTCCAGTCGCTGGTGCCCGAGCACGCCGAACTGCACCTGCTGCTGTCGATGATGATCCCGATTCCGTGGCTCGAGCGCGTGCCCACGTACAAGGAGCAGCAGGACCAGCTGACCGAGAAGGACCTGACCACCTACGGGTTCCTCGGCTACCCGCTGCTGCAGACCGCCGACGTCATCATCTACGACGCCCACTTCGTGCCGGTCGGCGAGGACCAGGTGCCGCATCTCGAGCTCTCGCGCGAGGTCGTGCGCCGGGTCCATCACATGCACGGCAGCATCTTCGTGGAGCCGCAGGCCCTGTTGACGAACTTCCCGCGTCTGCCGGGGCTCGACAACCGGAAGATGAGCAAGAGCTACCAGAACACCATCGACCTCTCGGACAGCGCCGCCGACGTCGAGACCAAGGTCCGCGCGATGTACACGGACCCCAAGCGTGTGCGGGCCGACATTCCCGGGACCGTCGAAGGCAATCCGGTGTTCGTCTATCACGATGCCTTCAATCCGGATCGCGACGAGGTCGAGGACCTCAAGACGCGCTACCGCGAGGGCCGCGTCGGCGACGTCGAGGTCAAGAAGAAGCTGTCGAAGGCCCTCAATACCGCGCTGGAGCCGCTGCGCGAGCGGCGGTCGGTGCTCGAAGCGCATCCCGAGCGGGTGCGCGAGATCATCCACGAGGGGTCGCGCAAGGCGCGCGCGGTCGCCGTGCAGACCATGCAGCGTGTCCGTGACGCGCTGCACCTGGCGTACTGATGGCGCGCTCCAGGACACGCCGGGACGACGGCTCTGCACCGAGCGACGAGCAGGCCGCAGGCCCGGCGGCCACCCGGGGAGGAGCCCCGAGCGGAGTCGAGGGGTTCGAGTCGTCGCTCGAGCGCTTCCCCGTGAAGCTCGAGGTCTTCCAGGGGCCGCTCGATCTGCTGCTGCACCTGATCAAGAAGCACGAACTCGACATCTACGACATCCCGATCGCGCTGATCACGCGGCAGTATCTCGACTACATCGGGTTGATGGAGGAGTTGCAGCTCGACGTCGCCGGCGACTTCCTCGTGATGGCGGCGACGCTGATCCACATCAAGTCGCGCAGCCTGCTGCCGCGCCCCGCGCCCGAGCAGGAGGACCCGGAAGAGGACCCGCGCGAAGCGCTGGTCCGCCGGCTCGTCGAGCACCAGAAGTTCAAGGCCGCGGCCGAACTGCTGCACGACAAGGAAACCGTCCGCAGTGCCCAGTGGGCGCGGCCGGACGAGCGCATCGCCGCGCTGGCCGGCGAAGGTCTCGACAAGGAACCCGAGCTCGAGGTCGATCTCTTCAGTCTCATGACGGCCTTCAAGGCCGTCGTCGAGCGCGCGAAGCAGCGGCCGGTGACCTACCTGCCGATGGAGCAGATGTCCATCGAGCAGCGGATCGAGCAGTTGCTGCATCGGCTCGAGGGCGTCGAGGCCGTCGGGTTCGAGGAGCTCTTCGACGACGTGGCGGGCAACGCTCACCTGATCGTCACGTTCCTGGCCGTGCTGGAGATGATTCGCCTGAAGGTGCTGCGGGTGTTCCAGAGCGGCACCGGTGGCCCCATCCGGGTCTACAAGCGTGACCGTCCGCTGGACGCGCCGCGCCCGATCGATTACCACGAGCCTGCCGCGCGGCCGCAAGGTACGCCCGGATCGCAGTCATGAGCGACGAGCAGACACCTGACGTGACCGTCGAAGACGACGTCAACGACGCCCCGGCGCCCACGCCACGGGGCCGCCGCGGCAAGGGGCGTGCGTCCACCGCCGTCGCACCGGCCGAGACCGAGACCGAGACCGTGCCCGCGCCCGACGAGACGGACGCATCGTCCGCGCCCCCGGTCGACGACGACGCGGTGGCTGGCCCGACGGACGTCGACGACGCGGATGGCAACAGCAAGGTGGTCCGCGAGGACTCGATGTCGGCCAGCGACTTCGAGGCGATCACCGGCGAACTGCGGGACCCCGAGCTCTTCGATCCGGCCGAGGTCGCCAACGCGCCGCGCGCGCCGCATCCGCTCAAGCCGGTGGTCGAGGCGCTGATCTTCGCCTCGCCGGAGCCGCTCACGCTCAAGGCGATGAGCCGCCTGCTCGACGACCAGCCGAAGGAGGACATCGAGGCGGCGCTCGGGGAGGTCCGCGACTCCTACCTGCGATCCGACGGCCTGCAGCTCGTCGAGGTGGCGGGCGGGTTCCAGATCGTCACGCGGCCCGAGCTCTACGAGTGGGTGCGTCGCCTGTTCAAGGAACGCACGACGTCCAAGCTGTCGGTGCAGGCGCTCGAGACGCTCGCGGTCATCGCCTACAAGCAGCCGGTGACCTCGGGCGAGATCGCCGAGATTCGCGGCGTCAGCGCCACCACGGGCGTGCTCAACACGCTGCTGGACCGCAAGCTCGTGAAGATCGTCGGCCGCAAGCAGGTCGTCGGTCGTCCGTTCATGTACGGCACGACCCGCGAGTTCCTCGACAAGTTCGGTCTCAAGGACCTCAGCGATCTCCCGAAGGTCGAGGACATGTCCGAGGCCCTCGGGTTCGATCTGCCGACGCCGGTGGACGAAGACGACGGCGTGTCGCTGCCCTTCGACGACGCGGCGCCGGTCGAGCCGCTGCTGTTCGAGGAAGAGGAACTGCGTGCCGCAGCCGCGGCGCTGGCGGCCGGCCCGACGATGCCCGTGGGCACGGCGCGGGTGGCCACGCCTGCCCCGGCGACGGACGTCGAGGCGCCGGCCGATGCCGATGCGCCGGCCGCGTCCGACACCCCAGACGAGGAACGCTGAGGCGGGAGCCTCGCACCATGCCCCAGGAGCGACTGCAGAAGATTCTCTCGGCCGCCGGTGTCGCATCGCGACGCGTGGCTGAAGCGCTGATCACCGAAGGCCGCGTGCGGGTCAACGGCGAGGTCGCCAGCGAGCTCGGCGCCAAGGCCGATCCCGATGTCGATCGCATCGAGGTCGACGGTCGTCGCCTGCACACGGCCGTGCCGCGCCGGTACATCCTGCTCTACAAGCCGGTGCACTACGTCACGACCCGGTCGGATCCACAGCGTCGGCCGACCGTGCTGACGCTCCTCGGCCAGGCCGGCCAGGGCCTCTATCCGGTCGGACGTCTCGACTTCGACTCCGAAGGGCTGATTCTGCTGACCAACGACGGCGAGCTCGCCGACCGGCTCACGCACCCGCGTCACGAGGTGCCGCGCACCTACGAGGTGCGCGTCTTCGGTGTGCCGACCACCGAGACCCTGCGCCGCCTCGAGGGGGGCGTGCCGCTCGATGGCCGCCGCACGGCACCGGCGAGGGTGCGCATCATCGAGAGCTTCACCAAGAGCTCGGGTGAGCAGTCCCTGTTGCAGATCGTCATCCACGAGGGCCGCAACCGCCAGGTGCGTCGCATGTGCCAGGCCGTCGGCCTGCCGGTAATCACGCTGGCGCGCACCAGCATCGGCACCTTGACCGATCGCCGCATGAAGCCCGGCATGTACCGCGAGCTGCGCCCGGCGGAGGTGCAGCAACTGCGGGCCGACGCCGGTCTCGCCGCGGGCCCCGCGCCGGCGAAGACCCGCACCAGCACCGAGCCCCAGGCCGGCGTCCGCTTCGGCCACGCGCCGACGCCCAAGCACATCACGCGCACGGTCGGCGGCAAGCCCCGCGTGACCAAGAAGGCGGCCAGGAAGCGCGTCTCGAAGAAGATCACGCTCAAGGAGTACGCCCGGGCCGTCGCCCCCAAGCGGGGGCCGCGGAAGCGAACGAAGTAAGGCCGCGATGCCGAATGCCGGGAATGCCGGATTGCACTCTCGCCGCAGGCTAGTCCCCGCGGCTCGTTGAGCGCTTCGCGCTACGGGCGATCGCCGACACCACTCGCGACACCTCCTCCGCCTCCTGCAGCAGGCCGGTCCAATCCGCGGCCTGCACGACCCCAGCTTCCTGTCCCAGCCGAAGCCAGAACTGTACCTCCCGTGCCTCCTTGCGGGCGATGCCTACTCTGGCGATGAAGTCGGCTTTGGATTGCGCTCCCGTCGCTTCCTCCAGATTCGCGCCGATGGACGTTGCCGCCCGGACCAACTGTTCGACGATCACCCGCCGCACGGTGACACGGAACGAGTCGTCTCGTTCGAGAGTCACCACGCGAAGTGCAAGCGCGAACGCCCGCTCCTGAATGTCTCGCGGCATGCCTGAGGTGATGGCACGTCCCATGCCAGTTCACGCACAGGCGGTTCGCGCGCGGTCCCGCACCGAGCGATGCCTCCACGTCGCAGCTTCAACACCACCGCGCCCTTCGCGGTGTGGCATCAACTGCAACGTTCGAGCAGCTTGCGTCGCGTGACGTGGCGAGATCTCACTGGCGGCCGGCGTGACGGCCTGTCATCACGTTGCCTCTGCCGTCGCATCGAGCATGCGGCCTTCGGCATCGCGGCCTTCGGCATTGCGGCGTTCCGGCATCGCGGCATTCTCTCGTCACCACGGCAACTCCGCCCACATCCGCACCAGCGTGAGCAGTTCACCCGCCGTCGGTGGGCGTGCCACCTCGGCGTGGCTCATGAGCGAGGTCACGTGGACGCGCGCGGGCGTGCCGTGCCCGCGCAGGAACGCGCCAAGGGCCGGGGCCTCGCTGTCGGGGATCACGTCGTCGTCCTGCGCGTGCATCACGAAGACGGGAGCGCGTGGGGCCGGCGAACTGGCCGGCGACAGGGCGGGATCGGCGCCCCAGCGGTCGATGAACGGCAGCAGGCGTGTGCCGAGGCCGGCGGCGTCGCGCGTGTTCACCAGGTGCATGAGCGACTGCGCCTCTGGCGGGAGGCCCTCTTCCATCGCGCGTGCGCGGGCGAACTCCACGGCCGCCTGCGGCTTGTCGAACATGTCGACGTGCGACGCATGCAGGAACTGATGGACCGCGGCGCGCAGCGGGGCGACCTGGGCGGCCGGCACGACGTCCTCGGCCACGTTGGTCAGCAGGATGACGGCGCCGTACTCGTGCGGCGGATGCAGGCGGCCGTCTGGCTGCCGGCCGGTGCACAGGTAGCGCATGACGCCGGGCAGGCGGGCGTGCCCCCCGACCGAGAACACGAAGCCCACCCGGTCGCGCAGCGCCTCGCGCCCGGCGGCGACGATGGACAGACCGCCCGCGAAGGAGATGCCGAGCAGCCCGATGCGGCCGTCGGCATCCTGTGGCACCTCGGCCGCCGCGAGGACGGCCAGCGCGGCGTCCTCGATGTCGTCGGTGAGGCGCGGCGTGATGCGGTACTCCTTGAGATCGGGCAGCGACGGCGTCACGACCGGCGTGCCGGACCGCGCGAGCGCCTCGGCAAAGGCGATGAGGCGCGGTTCGTCGATGCCGAGTGCGTGGACGCCACCACTGAGCAGGAGCGGGCGCGTGCGGACGCGCTGCGGGCGGTAGAGTCTGGCGACACGGTCGCCGTGCCGTCCGGTGAACGACAGCATGACGCGGTCCACCGTGGTCGTCTGCCAGCCGCCGATGTGCGCGGCCACCGGGCCCGGCACCTTGCCCATCCGGACGAGCAGCGACATCGCGCGTCCGTACCGGCTCTGCGACAGGCCGAGCCAGCCGACCAGCAGCAGCGCGAGCACGACGACGCCCCCCATCAGCAGCAGACGCACGCTGGCATTGTAGGGGCGACCCGCGAACGGACCGTCGACCTGAAGGTCGACGGCTACAGTCGCCGGCGGAGCCATCAGGCATCCTTCGCAGGTCGCCGCTCTGGGACTCGGGCGAAGGCGGGTATCCTGTGCGCCGTGTTGATCGCAATCGATGGGCCGTCAGGGGCAGGGAAGGGCACGGTGGCGCGAGCCATCGCCGAGGCGTTGCGGTGCCGGCACGTGGACACGGGCGCGATGTACCGCGCGGTGGCGTGGCGGGCGCTCGATCGCGGGGTGAGTCTGGACGATGAGGCCGGGGTGGCCTCGGTCGCCCGGGATGCCGCCCTGCAGGCCGAGCAGGGCCGCGTCGTCATCGACGGTCACGACGTGACGCGCGCCATCAGGACGCCCGACATGGATGCGGCGGCGGCCCGAGTCGCGCGCCTGGCCCCGGTGCGCGACGCCCTGGTGGCCCGGCAGCGCGGCTACGCCGCCGATGGCGACCTGGTCATGGAGGGGCGGGACATCGGCACCGTCGTGTTGCCCCAGGCCGACGTGAAGATCTTCCTGGACGCCTCGGCCGAGGAGCGGGCCCGTCGGCGCGCCGGCGACACGGCGCATGCGGCCAGCGGCGGCGATGTCTCGACCATTGCGACCGCGCTCACCCAGCGGGACCACAGCGACCGCAGCCGGACGGTGTCGCCGTTGACGCAGGCGTCCGACGCCACCTACATCGACACCACGGGCCTGCCGATCGACGACGTCGTGGCGCAGGTGCTGGCCCTGGTCCGCGCCGCCCAGGCGCGTCCGTAGGCGTCGGGCGTTTTGACGGGCGCGCGCTAAATGGTGTAGATTCCGTAGGTTGCCCGCATAGCGCGTGCCACAACCGACAGCCGCCGGCGCTGTAAAGACCGGCAAACGCCACCGAGGAGGATTTACCACGCATGTCAGATCAACTTACGGACCAGCCGGAAGTGCGCGAAGTATCTGCCCGGCAGTCCGCTGCCGCGACCACGAAGCCCATGTGGACGGCAGATGATCAGGAGATGGACGCGCAGGACTTCGCCAGCCTGCTCGACCTGTACGACAACAGCTTCCGGAACATCACGGAAGGCGAGGTCGTCAAGGGCACGGTCCTCTCAGTGTCCGCCTCGGCGGTGATTGTCGACGTCGGGTTCAAGTCCGAGGGGATGATTCCTCTCGACGAGTTCCTCGACGAGAACGGTGAAGTCATCGTGCAGCCCGGCGACACGGTCGACGTGCTGCTCGAGCGCACCGAAGATCGTGACGGCCACATCGTCCTCTCGCGCGAAAAGGCCGAGAAGATGAAGATCTGGGACGAGGTCGAGAAGGCCTTCGCCGATCGCAAGGTGGTCATCGGCCGCGTCATCGAGCGCATCAAGGGCGGTCTCGCGGTGGACATCGGTGTCCGCGCCTTCCTGCCCGGCAGCCAGATCGACGTTCGTCCCGTGCGCAACCTGGACGCCCTCAAGGGCCAGGAACTGCGCATGCGCGTCATCAAGGTCAACAAGAAGCGCGGCAACATCGTCCTCTCGCGCAAGGTCCTCCTCGAGGAGGAGAACGCCGAGAAGAAGAAGCACACGCTCGAGACGCTGGCGGAAGGCAAGGTCATGCGCGGCGTGGTCAAGAACATCACCGACTACGGTGCGTTCATCGACCTCGGCGGCATCGACGGCCTGCTCCACATCACGGACATGTCGTGGGGCCGCGTCCAGCACCCGTCGGAGCTGTTCAAGGTCAACGACGAGGTCGAAGTCATCGTCCTCAAGTTCGACCCGGAGAACGAGCGCGTGTCGCTCGGCCACAAGCAGCTGACGACCGACCCCTGGTCGGACGTGGTGGAGCGCTACCCGGTCACGGCGCGCGTCACCGGCCGCGTGGTCAGCCTCACCGACTACGGCGCCTTCATCGAACTCGAGCCGGGTGTCGAGGGCCTCATCCACGTCAGCGAGATGTCGTGGAGCAAGCGGGTCAAGCACCCGTCGAAGATCCTCAACGTCGGCGACAGCGTCGAGGCGATGGTGCTCGGTGTCGATCCGTCGGCCCGCCGCATCTCGCTCGGCCTGAAGCAGGTCGAGACCAACCCGTGGCACGAGCTCACCGACAAGTACCCGGTGGGCACGAAGATCAAGGGCAAGGTCCGCAACCTGACCGAGTTCGGCGCGTTCGTCGAGGTCGAGGACGGCATCGACGGCCTGATCCACATCTCGGACATGTCGTGGAGCAAGCGCCTCAAGCACCCGTCGGAGATGCTGAAGAAGGGCGACGTGGTCGAGGCCATGGTGCTCAACATCGACGCCGAGAACCAGCGGCTCTCGCTCGGCCTCAAGCAGCTCGCGGCCGACGTGTGGGACGACTTCTTCGGTCGCGTCCAGGTCGGTGACATCGTCGAGGGCAAGGTCGTCCGCATGACCTCGTTCGGCGCGTTCGTCGAGCTGGCCGAGGGCATCGAGGGGCTCATCCACGTGTCCGAGTTCGATGCGGACAGTGGCCAGGAGAAGGTCGAGCTCGTGGTCGAGCAGGCCTACCCGATGAAGGTGATCAAGCTGAGCCCGTCGGAGCGCAAGGTCGGCCTGAGCATTCGTGCGCTCAAGGACGACAACTACCGCGCCGACTGGGGCCAGTACATCAGCGAAGCCGCCTCCACCGGCGGTGCCACGCTGGGCGATCACTTCAAGCAGCAGGGCTAGTCGCCCCATCGACGCCGGGCGGAGGGGCTGCCTCCGCCCGGCGTCTTTTTATGTCGAGGCACTCATGACCAAGGCGGATCTCGTCGAAGAGGTCTCCCGCGTCTCGGAACTCACCAAGAAGGACGCCGAGCTCATCGTCGAGACGGTCTTCCTGTCGGTCATCCGTGCCCTCCACGCGGGCGACAAGGTCGAGCTCAGGGGCTTCGGCAGTTTCCGCCTGCGTCGTCGCGAGCCCCGCAAGGGCCGCAATCCGAAGACCGGCGACCGTGTGGACGTGCCCTCCAAGCACGTGCCCTACTTCAAGCCGGGCAAGGAACTGAAGGACATCATCAACGCCAGCGCAGGCACCGACGCCGAGATCGTCCTGCCCGAGGCCGACCCCGCGCCGGTCGCGTCCTGAGGTGATGGATCATCTCTGGTCTCCCTGGCGCCTGCAGTACGTGACCGCCGGTCACGCCCCGCCGGGGTGTGTGTTCTGCACGGCCGATGCCGGTGCCGACGCCGGCCAGGCCTCGCTCATCGTCCAGCGCGGCACCACCTGCTACGTCATCCTCAATCTGTTCCCCTACAACAACGGCCATCTGATGGTCGTGCCGGGGCGCCACATCGCGACTCTGGCCGAGGCGACGCCCGAGGAGCTGCACGAACTGATGCAGCTGACCCAGCGCGCCGAGATCGTGCTGCGGGCGGCCTATCAGCCGCACGGCATCAACGTCGGCATCAACATCGGCCGGGCGGCTGGCGCGGGGGTGGCCGATCATCTGCACATCCACCTGCTGCCACGCTGGAACGGCGACACCAACTTCATGACCACCGTCGGTGAGACCCGCGTGTTGCCGGAGGCCCTCGAGGCCACCGCGCTGCGCCTGCGTCCCCTCTTCGCCGACGCCGCCACCGCCGCCCTCTGATAGCCTACGGGCGTGAAGGTCCAGCCCACCGAACGACAGCACGCCTTCGCGGCGCGCGCCCGGCAGTTCGCGGCCGAGCATGTCGCGCCGCGTGCCGCCGCGATCGATGAGCAGGGCGCCTTCCCGCGCGACCTCATCGCGCAGGCCGGCACGCTGGGCCTGATGGGCGTGACCCTCCCCGAGGCGTGGGGAGGGGCCGGGGAAGACGACGTCGCGTATGTGCTCGCGCTCGAAGCGGTGGCACACGCCAGCGCCACCGTGGCGGTCATCCTCTCGGTGAACAACTCCCTCGTCGCCGAGACCCTGCTGCGGCACGGCACCGACGCGCAGCGCGACCAGTGGCTGCGTCGCGTGGCGCGCGGCGAGGCCATCGGCGCCTTTGCCTTGTCGGAGGAGCAGGCGGGCTCCGACGCCGCGAACCAGCAGACCACGGCCACCGCCGATGGTGTCGGATATCGCCTGCGCGGCAGCAAGGTCTGGGTCGCCAACGCAGAGGCGGCCGATGTCGCCATCGTGTTCGCCGCCACGCGGCCCGACCTGCGCGCCCGCGGCATCTCGGCGTTCCTGCTCCCGATGGACGCGCCGGGACTGGTGCGACGCAACCGCACGGACTCGCTCGGCGTACGCGGTCTCGGCTGCATGGACCTGCGGCTCGACGATGTGTTCGTCGATGCCAGTCAGCTGATTGGCCAGCCGGGCCAGGGTTTCGGCATCGCGATGGAGGCGCTCGATGGCGGGCGCGTGGCGATTGCCGCGCAGGCCCTCGGCGTCGGCGAAGCCGCCCTCCAGGAAGCCCTCGGCTACGCGAAGCGGCGCGTGGCGTTCGGCCAGCCCATCGCCCAGTACCAGGCCATCCAGTTCATGCTCGCCGACATGGCGACCGGGCTCGAGGCCGCCCGGATGCTCACCTGGCAGGCCGCCACGACACGCGCGCGCGGGCTGCGCGGCACCCTCGAGGCGTCGATGGCGAAGCTGGCGGCGTCCGAGGCGGCGCACGCGGCTGCCGATCGCGCGATGCAGATTCTTGCCTCGGAAGGCTATCGCCGTGGGTCGACCGTCGAACGCCTGTTCCGCGACGTGCGAGCCACGGAAATCTACCAGGGGACGTCCGAAGTCCAGCGCATGATCATCGCCGACGCGGTGCTCGGGTGATCGGCACGATTGCGCTGGCGAGGCGCATCGAGGCCGCAGAAACACGACTGAGCCTCGCGATGGCCGACGTGACGCAGAGGTCCGGGCGCACCGCCGCGTTCGGCCTGCGCGTCGGGGCCGGCGCGGCCGTCTACTGCGGCCCGGGCTCCCCGATGACCAAGGTGATCGGCGTGGCGATCGCCGAGCCCCTCACCGACGAGAACATCGATGCCATCGAGCGCGCGTACGCGCCGTTCGACGAGCGACCGGGAGGGGACCTCTCCACGCTCGCCGACGTCGACTCGGTGCGCCGGCTCGAGGAGCGCGGCTACCGCCTGCAGCGCATCGAGATGGTGCTCGGATGCGAGATCGGCGCGCTGTTGCCGCAGGTGCTGCCCGATGGCCTGACCGTGACCCGCGGTCCCGAGGCAGAGTGGGCCCGCATCTCGGTGGAGGGGTTCGCCGCCGCCGAGACCGTGGACGGGCGCGAGGCTCCCGCCGAGCACTACGACACCAGCGCGCTCGAGATGGTGGTCGAGCAGTTCGCCGGTGTCGGAGAGGTGCGCCGGTACGTGGCGCACCTGCACGGCGTGCCGGCCGGCGCGGCCTCGGCCCGCGTCGACGAGGGCATCTATCAGTTCTGCGGCGCCGCGACGCTGCCGACGCACCGGCGCCGTGGCGTGCAGTCGGCGCTGCTCTCGGCCCGCCTGGAAGAGGCGCGCGCCGAGCGGTGCGATCTCGCCGTCGTCACCGTGGAGCCGGGATCGCGCTCGCAGGCCAACGTCCAGCGCCGCGGGTTCGTGCCACTCTACAGTCGCCTCGTCATGGCCAGCCTTGAGACCTGAGACCTGAGACCCTGTGACCGATCTGTCTGCCTTTCGCCCCCGCGCCGTCGTCTTCGACCTGGACGGCACACTCGTCGACAACATGTCGCTGCACGCGCAGGCGTTCGAGCGGTTCGCCGAGGCGCACGGGTTACCGCCGCTGACGATGGACCTGCGTCGCCGCATCGACGGCAAGCGCAACAGCGAGATCTTCCCGATGCTGTTCGAGCGCGAGATGTCGATGGACGAGATGCTGCAACTCGAAGAGGACAAGGAGGGGGCCTACCGGCAGTTGTCGCGTGGCCGGCTGGTGCCGGTGCGCGGGGCGCTGACCCTGCTCGCCCGACTCGAGGCGCATGGCATCGGCGTCGCGGTGGCCACGTCGGCGCCGCTCAAGAACGTCGTGCACACGTTCGCGGAGACGGGCCTGGATGCCCGCCTGACGATCATCGCGCGCGGGGACGAAGTGCCGCGCGGCAAGCCATTCCCGGACGTCTTCGCGCTGGCCGCGCAGCGACTGCAGGTGCCGCCGGACGAGTGTCTGGCCTTCGAGGACGCGCCGATCGGCGTGGCGGCCGCCGTCGGGGCCGGCATGGTCTGCGTCGGCGTGGCGACGACCTTCTCGGTGGAGCAGTTCAATGCCCACATCCCGGCCCCGCATGCCGTGCTGACCGACTACGAGGCGTTCCTCGAGGGGCCTGGCGCCTGGCTGAGGGACGCGTAGCTACCGGGGGCGTGCGGCGTCGACGTCGCGGTGGAAGACGAACAGCGGGTCGGCCGTGGCGGCCCTGGTCGTGAAGTTCCAGGTGCGACCGCCGCGCTGCTTCAGGCGCAGCCGCTTCTCGGTGTACGCGATCGTGAACGTCTCGACCTGGGCCAAGGGCAGCGAGAAGGCGTCCTTGTGGGTGGTCTCGTAGCGCAGGCCGTCGCCGGACGCCCGCAAGGTGCCTTCGCAGGACCCGACGGCGTGCTGATGCACGACGGCGACCTCGGCGGCGAGGGCCGCGGCGGCGGCGGGCGTCGACGCGGCGGCGGGCAGGGTGACCGCGATGTCGGTGACGCCCTCCGGCGTGATGTCCACGCTGCGCACCACGGGCGGGCGGCCTTCGACCTGGACGTTGAGCTGATGGGGGCCCGGCGTGACGTCCCGTGAGGTCAGGGGCGTCGTGCCAAGGAACTTCCGGTCCAGGAAGACGTAGGCGCCGGGCACGTCGCTGGTGACGCGCAGTTCGCGGGCGGCTGGCGGCGGTGTGGCCGGTGGTGGCATCGGCCGCGCCGACACGGTGGACCGCGCGGCGCGCTCGACCGGCGTGCGCGGGTCGGTCGCCGGCGCGTTTCGTTCGGTCGAGCTCGGCGGAACGTTGCTCGAAGGTGGGGCGTCCGACGTCGGAGCGGTCGCCGAGGGGCTCACGGGGCGGCCCGTCGGTGCGGACCGGTCCGCGACGTACCAGACGGCCAGGCCGCCCAGCATCGCGATGCCCAGTAGAATCCACAGCAGACCGCGCCCTCGGGGGGCCTCCGGCTCCTCCAGGCTGCGCATGGATGCCAGCCTACCACGTGACGACGTAAGCCTGAACTAACGCGAATCGCATGCCTCCCGCCCGCCTGAAGCTCGTGCCCAGCTCGCCCGAAGCGACGACCGAGATCGTCCCCGGTGACCAGCCCATCATCATCGGTCGCGACCCGCTGTCGGGCGTGGTCCTCTCCGAACCCAGTGTCTCTCGTCGCCATGCGCAGCTGGTCCGCCGGGAGGGCACGCTCGTCCTGGAAGATCTCGGCAGTGCCGTCGGCACGTACGTCAACGATCAGCGGGTCCACGCCCACATCCTGAGCGACGGTGATCGGGTGCGGTTCGGCCGGCAGGTGCAGTTCGAGGTGGTGTCGGAGACCATCGCGTCGCTGCTCGAGTCGGCCGGGATGGACGACCGCAGCACGGGCGTGCGCCATCTGCAGGAACTGCTCGACGTCGCGCGGCAGTTGAACAGTGCCGCCGTGCTGCCGGAGGTGCTCGCGGCCGTGTTGCGATCGGCCATCCGCATCATGCGCGCCGAGAGCGGCGCGCTGGCGCTGATCAACGGCGACCAGAAGCTCGAGCTGGTGCTGCGCCTGCCCAAGCTCGCGGCAGGGCCCGTGGCGCAGCAGGAACTCGACCTGCTCCGGCAGGCGGTCAAGGGGCATCGCACCATCACCAGCCAGGCGATGCACGAGACGCTGATCGGGGCCGCGACGGGCACGCGACCCGACATGGTCGCGACGCCGCTGATGGTGGCGCGCCGCGCGCTGGCCGACGACTCGTCGTTCATCGGTCGACTCGACGCCGTGGGGGCGCTGCTGGTGGCACGGACGGCCAGCACGCAGGTCGTGCCGCGCGAGGAGATCGCGATCTTCGAGTCGCTGGCGGCCGATGCGGCCATGGCCATCGACAGCGCGCGTCTCTACAAGGAAGCCCGCGCCAAGGCCAAGTACGAGCACGAGATGACGCTCGCCAAGGACATCCAGGCGGCGCTGCTGCAGGCGCCGCCCGAGGTGTCGTTCGCGACGACCTTCGCGACCACCGAGTCGGCCGCGTCGGTCGGCGGCGATCTCTACCAGGGCGTCACCCGCCCGGACGGCAGCCTGGCACTGACGCTGGGGGATGTCTCGGGCAAGGGCGTGGGCGCCTCGCTGATCATGGCGCTGGCCACCGGGATGCTGCGGCTCCTGCACGACCTCGGGCAGCCGCTGTCGCAGATCCTGCCCACGTTGCACACCCAGTTGCTGAACTACAGTCCCGGCAACAAGTACCTCACGCTGGGCGCCACGGTCCTGTATCCGGACGGGCGGCTCGAACTCGCCAATGCCGGGCACTGCGCACCGGTGCTCGTCCGCAGGTCCGGCGAGGTGACGACGCTCGAGGCCGGCGGTCCCGTCCTGGGTCTGCTCCCGTTCGGGTCGTGGGAGGTCGAGACCCTTCAACTGGAGCCTGGCGATGCGCTGGTGATCTACAGCGATGGCGTCAGCGAGTCCACCGCGCACACCGGCGAGGACTTCGGCCCCAACGGCGTCGCCACCACGCTGGCGACGGTGGCAGGGCGTACACCCTCGGAGATGGCCAGCACCCTGCTCGATGCCTCGGTGCGCTTCCGCGACGGGCGTCCGGCCGGCGACGACGTCTCGCTGCTGGTCGTGCGCTACGAGGGACAGCAGGGCGCTACACGTCCCTGAACTTCCACACCAGTCGATCGCCGTCCACCGTGATCGTGCTGCGGCCGATGCGGAGGACCTCCCGGCCGGCGGCGCGGCGCAGGCGGCACACGATCTCCTGCACGCCGTGCCGGCCATCGTCGGCCTCGGACAGGCCGATCGTCAGGTCGCCGTTCGACAGCACGCGCGACGCGCCGACGTCGCGCGTCTCGACCGCGAAGGCCGCGGCGTGGCGCTCGAAGAAGCCGCGCTCGCCCGGCGTCACGGCCAGCGTCACCGCCACGACGTCGTCCAGCAGGGGCGAGGCGGGGCCGGCGCTCAGTGCGGCGTAGCGCTCGAGAATCTCGGCGCGGGTGATGCCGCGGGCCCCGGTGTGGGCTGGGTGCCACGAGGCCAGGAAGTCGGCGTGGTACTCCATCGACCAGAGCTTCAGGCGGCCGCGATGGTCCGGCAGCGCGTTCGCGATGTGAAACCAGGGCACGGCCTCGTCGCCGAGGGGCCGCACGACGAGGCGGTGTTCCGCCTCCCCGAGTGTGTCGCGCCAGGCGGCGGCGATGGCCGCCGTGGCGCCTGGCGTCTCGATCGCGAAGGCCATGCCGCTGGCGCCTGGGGGGCCCTGGGCCCCTTCCTCGAACAGCTCCAGGTACGTCGTGGTGCCGTACCAGTAGAGGCCCGTGTAGGTCCAGTCGGGGCGACGCGTGGTCCTCAGCTCCGACGGCGCGAAGAGCTCGCGCAGCCAGGCCGAGTCGCGGGCCGCGGCAAACGTCTCGCCGTCGACGACGCGAAAGACGTGATTGAGGAGCAGCGGCTCGGTCATGCCAGCAGCGCCCGGGCAATCGTCTGCAACTGCAGGTTCGACGTCCCCTCGTAGATCTGCCCGATCTTGGCGTCCCGATACAGCTTCTCGACCGGCGCGTCCTTCACGAAGCCGTAGCCCCCGAACAGATTGATGGCCAGCGAGGCGGTGCGCTCGGCCACCTCGGAGGCCTGCAGCTTGCACATCGCGGCCTCGGTGAGGAAGGGCAGCTTCGCATCGCGCAAGCGCGCCGCGTTGTACACGAGCAGCCGCGTGCTCTCGACCTCCATCGCCGCGCGGGCCAACTGGAACTGGACGCCCTGGAAGTCGGCGATGGCCTTGCCGAACTGCGTGCGTGTCTTCGTGTATCGCACCGCATGGTCGAGCGCGCCCTGCGCCAGCCCGAGCATCTGGGCGCCGATGCCGATGCGGCCCTCGTTCAGCGTTTCGATGGCGACCTTGTAGCCCTTGCCGACGTCGCCGAGGACGTGCGAGGCGGGCACGCGGCACGACTCGAAGACGAGCTCGCAGGTGCTGCTGGCGCGGATGCCGAGCTTGTCTTCCTTCTTGCCGACGGCAAAGCCCGGCGTGTCTCGCGGCACCAGGAAGGCCGTGATGCCGCGATAGCCGGCGGCCGGATCCACGGTGGCGAACACGATGAAGAGCTCCGCCTCGGCGCCGTTTGTGATCCAGAGCTTGCGGCCGTCCAGCACGTAGCTGTCGCCGTCGCGCACCGCCCGCGTGGTGAGGGCGAAGGCGTCGCTGCCCGAGCCGGCCTCCGAGAGCGCGTAGGCGCCGATGGCCTCGCCCGCCAGCCGCGGGAGCCATTCGCGCTGCTGGTCGTCGCTGGCCCAGCGGAGCAGGGCGTTGATGACGAGGGTGTTCTGGACGTCCACCAGCACGCCCACCGACGGATCCACTCGCGACAGCTCTTCGACGACGAGCACGGAGTGGAAGAAGGTGCCGCCCTGGCCGCCGAGGCGCTCGGGCACCTCGATGCCCATCAGCCCCATCGCAAACAGGCTGGAGACCAGCGCCGGGTCCATCCGCGCGGCCTCGTCCATGGCGCGCGCCCGCGGCGCGAGTTCCTGTGCGGCGTACTCACGGACGCTCTGCCGGAGCAGGCGTTCGTCCTCGGTGAGGGTGGTCAGGGCGTCAGGCAGGGTCACAGCGGGCGTGGTCACTGGAGCGTCCTTGCGAGGGGGCGGATGGCCGGGGGCGGCCCGTCGACGCCGGGGGGCGACTGCGCGTGAGCGAGCCGACCGCGAGGGCACGGCGGGGCGTCAAAAGGGAGCAATCCCGCACCGGAAGTGCCTCGAATCGTGATGCTATCATCACTCTCACGCATGATCAGGACAGGGTTTCGGAGTGTCGCAGTCTCTCTGACGCTGGTGGCGACGCTCGTCGGCGTAGCGGCGCAGCAGCCGTCGCCCCCCCCTGCCCAGCCGCGTCCCGCTGCCGGCACCCCGGCAGGCCAGCCCGCGCCGGCTCCCGACCCTCAGGCGCCGGCGGATCCCAACGCGCCGCCGCCGCAGCCGACGTTCCGCACGGACATCAACTTCGTGCGCGTCGACGCCATCGTCACCGACAAGCAGGGGCGGCCGGTCGCCGACCTGAAGCCGGAAGACTTCGAAGTCCTGGAGGATGGCCAGCCGCAGTCCATCGAGACGTTCAAACTGATTCGCGTCGACGGCAACCCGCCGCCCGGCGAGTCGGCGCCGCGCGAGATCAACTCGATCTACGCCGAGGAGAGCGAGGCCCGGCGTGACGACGTCCGGCTGTTCGTCATCTTCTTCGACGACTATCACGTGCGGCTCGGGGCCAGCCTGGCCGTCAAGGCGCCGCTCGTCAAGTTCATCGAGACGCAGGTCGGCCCGCTCGACATGATCGCGATGATGTATCCGCTCGATCCGCTGCGCGCCGTCAGCTTCACGCGCAACAAGAAGGCCGTCATCCAGCAGATTCTCAGCTGGCAGGGGCGCAAGTACCAGTACATCCCGCCCCGCAACATGTACGAGGAGCAGTACGCCAACTACCCGACGCAGATCGTCGAGCGCATTCGCAATCAGGTCAGCCTGTCGGCGCTGCGCGGCCTGATGACGCGGCTGGGCGGCATGCGCGAGGGGCGCAAGACGGTCATCGTCGTCAGCGAGGGCTACACGGACTACCTGCCGCCGCAACTGCGTGGCAACAACGCCAGCTCCGGCATGGTGGGACGCGGCACGTCGGCGCTGACCGGGGATGCGTCCATCGATCCTGTGGGCGCCATGGCCGAGGACCGCAACCGCTTCTTCGGGGACATGGACATCCGCATGCTGATGCGGGACGTCACCACGGACGCCAATCGGAACAACGTCTCGATGTACATGCTCGATCCGCGCGGCCTGGCCGGCTTCGAGTTCGACATCAACGAGGGCGTCGGCCTGACGATGGACGCCAACTCGCTGCGGACCACGATCGAATCGCTGCAGACGATGGCCGAGGAGACCGACGGCCGCGCCATCATCAACAGCAACGACCTCGGCAGCGGCCTGGCGCAGATGATGCGCGACGCGAGCGCCTACTACCTGCTCGGCTACTCGTCCTCTGCGGCGCCGACCGACGGCAAGTTCCACCAGATTCGCGTTCGCGTGAAGCGGCCGGGCATCGAGGTCCGGGCCCGCAAGGGGTACTGGGCGTTGCGGGCGGACGAGGCGGCCGCCGTGATGGCGCCACCCAAGCCCGGCCCCCCGCCGGACGTCAACGTGGCGTTGTCCGAGATCGACAAGGTGGCGCGGGCGCGGACGGTGCGGACGTGGGTCGGCTACGCCCCGGATGCGAGCGGCAAGACCCGCGTCATGTTCTCGTGGGAACCCGTGGGCGGCGCCACGGGAGGTCCTCCGTCGACCGGCGAGCCGGTATCGCAGGTCACGGTGATGGCCGTCAACGAGGCCGAAGGACCCGTCTACCGCGGCAAGGTGGCGGCAGCCGGCGCGGCCGGTGCCGCGCCCTCACCGGGCGGCGGACAGACGTCGTTCCTGATCACGCCGGGGGCGGCCCAGGTCAAGGTGTCGGCCGAAGGCACCGGCGGTGGCGTGCTCCAGTCCGACGTGATCGAGATTGCGGTGCCCGACTTCACGAAGGAGCCGCAGGTCGTCGGCACGCCGGCGCTGTTCCGGGCCCGCACGGCGCGCGACCTGCAGGCGCTGGTGGCCGCACCCACGGCGCAGCCGACCGCGGCGCGGCAGTTCAGCCGGACGGAGAAGCTGCTGCTGCGTGTGCACGTGACCGGCGCAGAGCCGGCCATCCGTCTGATGAGTCGCACCGGCGATGGCATGAGTGCCCTCGTGGTCCGGGCGGCGCCGGCGGGCAGTCCGTTCACGCACGAGGCGGAGATCCCGCTCGCGAGCCTGCCGGCCGGGGACTTCCTCATCGAGGTGAAGGCGGGCGACGCGGCTGATGCCCCGCGCCGCCTCACGGGCGTCAAGGTGACGGGATGACGCCCGCGGACACGCCGGCCACCGCGCCAGCGGCCTACACGCCGGAGGACACGTCGCGCATCGACTACGGGCGTGACCTCGGCGACCCCGGGCAGTTTCCCTACACGCGCGGCATCCACGCCTCCGGCTATCGCGGCAAGCTGTGGACCATGCGGCAGTTTGCCGGCTTCGGCAGCGCGGCCGACACCAACCGCCGCTACCGCGACCTGCTGGCGGCCGGCGGCACGGGCCTGAGTGTGGCCTTCGACCTGCCGACGCTGATGGGGCGCGATCCCGATCATCCGCTATCGCTCGGCGAGGTCGGCAAGTGCGGCGTCAGCGTGGTGACGCTGGCCGACATGGAGGCGTTGTTCGACGGCATCGACCTCGGGGCCATCACCACGTCGATGACGATCAACTCGCCGGCGTCGATCCTGTTCGCGATGTACCTGGTGGTCGCCGAGCGCCAGGGGGTGCCGTGGAGCCAGCTGTCGGGGACCATCCAGAACGACATCCTGAAGGAGTTCATCGCACAGAAGGAGTACATCTACCCGCCGCGTCCCTCGATGCGCCTGGTCGTCGACGTCTTCCGCTTCTGTGCCGCGCACGTGCCGCGCTGGAACACCATCTCGATCAGCGGCTACCACATCCGCGAAGCCGGGGCGACGGCCGCGCAGGAACTGGCCTTCACGCTTCGCGACGGCATCGAGTACGTGCAATGGGGCGTCGACGCCGGGCTGGACGTCGACACGTTCGCGCCGCGGCTGTCGTTCTTCTTCAACGCGCACAACGACTTCTTCGAGGAGATTGCCAAGTACCGCGCGGCCAGGCGCCTCTGGGCGCGGGTGATGCGCGACCGGTTCGGGGCCCGATCCGAGAAGTCGTGGCAGCTCCGCTTCCACACCCAGACGGCCGGTGTCACGCTCACCGCGCAGCAGCCCTACAACAACGTCGTGCGCACGACGCTCCAGGCGCTCGCGGGTGTGCTCGGCGGCACCAACTCGCTGCACACCAATTCGCTCGACGAGGCGCTCGCGCTGCCGACCACCGAGGCGGCGACGCTGGCCCTGCGCACGCAGCAGGTCATCGCCCACGAGAGCGGCGTCGCCGACGTCGTCGATCCGCTCGGCGGGTCGTACTACGTCGAGGCGCTGACCACCCGGATCGAAGCCGAGGCCCTGGCCTACATGGAGCGCATCGACCGCATGGGGGGGATGGTCGCGGCGATCGAGCAGGGCTATCCGCAACGGGAGATCGCCGAGAGCGCCTATCGCGATCAGCAGGCGGTCGAGTCCGGCCGCCGCACGGTCGTCGGGGTCAACGCCCACGTCGCGGCGCAGGAGACGCCGCTGCCAATCCTGTACATCGATGACGAGGTCGGCGCGCAGCAACTGGCGCGTGTGGCCGAGATCAAGGCCGCGCGCGATGCCGCGCGTGTGACGACCGCGCTGCACGGCCTGCAGCAGGCCGCGCGGGGCGATGGCCCCCTGATGGAGCCGATCCTCGAGGCGGTGCGGGCCCACGCCACCGTCGGCGAGATGTGCGATGCGCTGCGGGAGGTGTGGGGGGAGTACACCGAGCGCACGGAGTTCTGAGCGCTCGGAATGCCGAATGCCGAATGCCGAATGCCGAAGGTCGAAGGTCGAAGAGGGAAAGGTCGACGCGTGAAGGGCACAACGAAGGCCGAAGGCCGAATGACGAAGGCCCCCTCGATGAAGGCTATCTGTGATGCGTGAGCGTCCCGTTCGCGTGGTGATTGCCAAGCCGGGACTCGACGGCCACGACCGCGGGGCCAAGGTCATCGCGCGGGCCTTGCGGGATGCCGGCATGGAGGTGATCTACACGGGCCTCCGGCAGACGCCCGAGCAGATCGTGTCGGCCGCCCTGCAGGAGGATGCCGACGTGATCGGCCTGTCGATCCTGTCTGGCGCGCACCTGCACGTGTGCACCCGCCTGATGGAACTGCTGCGCGCGGAGGGGCTGCACGACGTGCTGGTGCTGGTGGGCGGCATCATCCCCGACCAGGACGTCCCGCGTCTCCAGGCGATCGGTGTCCGCGGCATCTACCTGCCGGGAACGCCGATGCAGGCCATCGTCGACGGCATCCGTCGAGACGTGCGCCGGCACGCGCCGCTCGACGCGTAGGTCGCCTAGCAGGCTGCTGAAAAAGAAGGTTGAAGGGATCGACAGGTGGATCCCCGTGACTTAGCATCGACGCCATGCGTGGCGACGACGAGCAGAGCGGTCATCTCT
>NZ_JALHPM010000005.1:0-91873 GCF_022842525.1 Luteitalea sp. | reverse complement strand
CCGATCGCAGCGGGGAGGAGGTGCACTCAGTGGCGGCGCCGGCGCGCCACCACCGCGGCCACGGCCGCGCCCACCAGCGTCAGAGTCGCGGGCTCGGGGACGGGCTCGGCGTAGATGAAGTCGTCCATGGCGACCCGGTCGCCGGGCAGGCGGCTGCCGAGTGGCACCTCGCCCGAGGTGATGCGGACCCGACCGATGCGCGGGTCCGTGTCGAAGAAGCCGGCAAACGACAGCGACCCGGCGCCGGCGGCCGGCGCGTACACCGAGGCGATCAGATCGTCCTGCCGGTCGAACAACTGGATGAACGTGGTGTTGGCCACCGCGACGCCGGTGAAGACGGCGCCGAAGCCGGTGACGAACGCCGGTGCGGTCGTACCCGGGACGAAGAAGTGCACGTCGGTGATGGTGCTGCCGACGGCGGTGAACAGGCGCTGGGGGCTGAACGGCGTGAAGTCGGCGCTGATGCCCGGTTCGAGGTTGTCGAACTCGAGCGGCTGACCCGACGCGAGAGTGGCGCTCACCTCAAAGCCGCTCCCGGGCGTCGAGTACACCGATCCCCTCGGCGAGTTGACGTTGAAGAAGTCGGGGGGGAAGCAGATTGGCGTTGAGCGCCCCGAGGGTGGTGCGGAAGGCATCCACCGTGTCCTGGATGTCGGCGGCCAGCGCGCCGCTGTCCGTGAAGGTCAGGGGCGCAGCGCTCGCCCCCGACGAGATGGAGACGGCGAGTACGGTCCACACCACGGTGCGCGCGAGGCGCGTGACGGCACGGATGGGGTTCGATGTGGCACGGAGGTGACGTGAGTAAGGCATCATGACGGGACTCCCTGGAGACGAATGCGATCGGTCTGGACGTGACCGGACTGCCATGCGTACGGTAGGAGGCGACGCCCCCGCCAGGCGTTAGGGGCCTCTGAAAGTTCGGTGAAGGGTCCGTGATCTCGTGATGCCCGTGCCGCCCACCCCGCGTGTCTACCGGTTCGGCCCGTGGCGGCTGATGCCGGCCGAACATCGCCTGCTGCTGCGGGACACCCCCGTCACGCTGACGCCCAGGGCCTTCGAGACCCTCTGCGCGCTGGTCGAACGCCACGGCCATCTCGTGACCACGCAGGCCCTGCTCGACACGGTCTGGGCCGGCACCTTCGTCGAGCAGAACAACCTCACGCAGCAGATCTCGGCGCTGCGCCGCCTGCTCGGCGGCCCCGACCCCGGCGTCACCTATATCGAGACGGTGCCTCGTCGGGGGTATCGCTTCGTGGCACCCGTCACGGTCGAGGTGGATGAGGCACCGGCCTTGCCGACGCCGACGTCGACGCCCGTCACGGACATCGTGGTCCGCGCCGGACGACCGCGACCGACCACGCAGTACACGCTGAGCGGCGACACGAGCAT
This sequence comes from Luteitalea sp., assembly GCF_022842525.1. Lineage (NCBI taxonomy): Bacteria > Pseudomonadati > Acidobacteriota > Vicinamibacteria > Vicinamibacterales > Vicinamibacteraceae > Luteitalea > Luteitalea sp. The sequence goes on along the minus strand of NZ_JALHPM010000005.1, from coordinate 90,484 downwards.
CGCCTATCAGGTGGTCGGGGACGGACCGATCGATCTCGTCTTCGTGATGGGCTGGGTGTCGCACCTCGACTACTTCTGGGAAGAGCCGTCGTTCGCGCGCTTCCTGACCCGGCTGGCGTCGTTCTCCCGTCTCATCCTGTTCGACAAGCGCGGCACGGGCCTCTCCGATCGCGTGGCGGAGCTGCCCTCGCTCGAGCAGCGGATGGACGACGTCCGGGCGGTGATGGACGCGGTGGGCTCGACGCGGGCCGCGCTGCTCGGCGTGTCGGAAGGCGGCCCCATGTGCAGCCTGTTTGCCGCCACCTATCCGGACAAGACCCTCGGGTTGGTGATGATCGGGTCGTACGCGCGTCGTCTGCATGCGCCCGACTACCCGTGGGCGCCGACCCGCGAGCAGCGCGACGCCTTCCTCGACGAGATTCGCCGCCACTGGGGCACACCGATCGGCATCGACGATCGCGCGCCGTCGCGCAAGGACGACCCCGCGTTCCGCACCTGGTGGGCCACGTACCTGCGCATGGGCGCCAGCCCCGGCGCCGCCCTGGCGCTGACGCGCATGAACGCCGACATCGACGTCCGCGAGGTGCTGCCGCTCATCCGGGTGCCGACGCTGCTGCTGCATCGCGTCGGCGACCGGGCGCTGCGCGTCGAGGAGAGCCGCTACATGGCCAGCCGCATCCCGGGCGCCAGGCTGGTCGAACTGCCGGGCGACGACCATCTGCCGTTCGTCGGCGAGCAGGACCGCCTGCTCGACGAGATCGAGGGCTTCCTCACGGGCTTCAGGCCGGGCGACGACGACACGCGCGTGCTGGCGACGGTGCTGACCGGGCGGATCGAGCCACGGGACGGCGCGGACGCCGATGCCGCGGCGCGCGAACGATTGCTGGCCGCCGTCACCCGTCACGTCGAGCACTACCGTGGCGCGACCGTCCACGTCGACGATCAGGATGTGCTGGCCGCGTTCGACGGCCCGGTGCGGGCCATCCGCTGCGCCGTGGCCATCGCGCAGACGGCGGCGCGCCTCGAGTGGGAGTGCTGCGTGGGCCTCGACATCGGCGAGGTGCGACTGTTCGGGCCGCGCGTCGAGGGGCCGGCGGTGGCGCGCAGTGCCGAGGTCGCGCGTGTGGCGCGGCGCGGGGCGGTCGTGGTGTCGCGCCCGGTGCACGACCTGGTGGCGGGCGCCGGATTGGGGTTCGTCAGGGCCTCGGACGTGACCGTTGCGGATGGGCAGGTGTGGCCGACGTTCGAAGTGGATCCGGAGAGCCTGCGTCCGACGATCTCGGCGATGGTCTGACACCGCGTCGCATCGAAAATCTTGTGGCGCGGGTGTTCGGTTCGGCGCTCGTCATCGTTATGTGGAAAAGAAGGGTCGTCCAGTGGACGGCATCCCGGGGTCGGGCGCGCGGCAGACGGAAGGGAGGGAGGGCCCGACCGTTCGCTTGCGTCTCCGGCCCCGGGTTGCCGGCCCGCTGGGACTCTTCGTCTGGCGTCCACACGCCTGCCTTCCTCACACCACTCCCGACGCCGATCGTCCGCGCCCACCCCGGCCGCAGAATCGCGTACGCTGCATGGTAGACTGCCGCGTTTCTCGGGAGAGGATTTCATGAAAATCGGGCTGCTGGTCGGTCGTGAGTACAGCTTTCCTCCGGCGTTCATCGACAAGGTGAACGAGCTCGGCCGGCCGCATGGCATCACCGGCGAGTACGTGACGCTGAGTGGATCGCCGATGGACGAGCCGCAGCGCTACAAGGTCATCGTCGATCGCATCTCGCACGAGGTGGAGTACTACCGCGGCTTCCTCAAGCTCGCGGTGCTCAACGGCACCTACGTCATCAACAACCCGTTCTGGTGGACGGCCGACGACAAGTTCTTCAACTACGCGCTGATGGCGCGCCTGGGCGTGGCCATTCCACGCACGGTGCTGCTGCCGCAGAAGGCGTACCCGCACGATGTGGACATCCAGCCGGCGTCGCTGCGCAACATGGGCTACCCGCTCGACTGGGACGGTCTGCTCGACTACACGGGACGCCCGGCGATCCTGAAGCCGTTCTCGGGGGGTGGCTGGAAGCACGTCTACAAGGTGCACACCCGCGAGGAACTGCTGGCCGCCTACGACGGCACGGCGCCGTACTGCATGACGCTGCAGCAGTTCATCCACTTCGACAAGTACGTGCGCTGCTTCACCTTCGGCAAGCACGACATCGTCCCCGTGGTGTACGACCCGCATGCGCGTCAGTATTTGATCCAGCACGACTACTTGTCGGCCGAGGTCGGCGCCCGCGTGGTGAAGGACGCCCAGACCATCAACGAAGCGCTGGGCTACGAGATGAACACCATCGAGTTCGGCATCGAAGACGACGTGCCGTACGCGATCGACTTCCTGAACCCGGCGCCCGACTTCGAGCGCGACCGCATCACGCCGTTCTACTTCGACATGGTCGTCGACAAGATGGCGCGGCTCTGCATCGACCGGGCGCTGAACGGCCACCAGAGCAACATGTTCCCCAAGTGGGAGCAGATGCTCGGCCTCGGCGCCGCGTCGGGGTTCGTGGGGAGCCCCGTGCCCTGAGCGTGGGCGCGTCGACCTGAAGGTCGACGCCTACAGTCGCCGGCGGAGCCGTCGTCCCTCGTCCACATGTCGCGGCTGCAGGGTGACACCGAGCAGCATCGAGTGCGAACGCCGGACACGCGCCCTCCGGGCCCTGGTGTAGCCGTCGACCTTCAGGTCGACGGTCAGTGATCTTCGATGGAGATGGCTGGCCCCTCGATGCCCGATCCGATTCAGACCTGGACGTCCCTCCTCGGCGAGGGGGGCGAGTTCACCGAGGCCTGGTGGGCCGCGCACGCGCAGCGCATGCAGGAGGCCCGGCTGAGGTTCGGCGGGCGCCTGAGCTGTCCGTTCCTGCGGCCGCTGTTCATGACCGTCGAGGACGAAGCACGCCAGCGGGCCGCGTGCGAGGTCGTCGCGCGCGTCGGCGAACGCATCATCCGCGACGCGATGGACGATGCGTCGCTGCTGGCGGACTTCGGCCTGTCGGACGCCGAACGGGCGCTGGTCGCCATCGATCCGGGGTATCGGTACGCCAGCACGGCGAGTCGGCTCGACTCGTTCCTCCTGCCCGACTCGCTGATGTTCGCCGAGTACAACGCCGAGTCGCCCGCAGGCTTCGGCTACACCGAGGTGCTGGCGGAGGTGTTCGCGGCGCTGCCGATCATGGCGCGCTTCCGCGAGCAGTTCGACGTGCAGGGCTACCAGATGATGGACGCGATGCTCGACGCCCTGCTGGCGAGCTATCGCGACTGGGGCGGCACGGCGTCGCCGCCGACCATCGTCATCACGGACTTCCGCGAGGTGCCGACGTGGAGCGAGTTCGAGATCCTCGCGGCGCACTTCCGCGCCCGCGGCGTGCCGACGGTGGTGGCGGATCCGCGCGATCTGACGATCGTGAACGGACGCCTCGTGGCCGGCGGGCAGGCCATCGACCTCGTCTATCGCCGCGCCCTGATCAACGACCTGGTGGCGCGCCCCGATGACACCCGCGTCCTCGTGCAGGCCTACCGCGATCGGCTCGCGTGCATGGCCAACACGCTGCGCTGCAAGATCCCGCACAAGAAGTCGTTCTTCGCCGTGCTGACCGACGAGGCGCATGCCGCACGGTTCAGCGCCGACGAGCAGGCCATCATCCGGGCCCACGTGCCCTGGACACGCGTGGTCGCCGAGCGGCGCACGCGCACGAGTGGCGGCACCGACGTCGACCTCGCGGCCTTCGTGCGTGATCGGCGCGATCAGCTGGTGCTGAAGCCCACCGACGACTTCGGTGGGCATGGCGTCACGCTCGGGTGGGAGACGGAGGCGTCGGCGTGGGACGCCGCGCTCGCCACCGCGCTGGCCGCGCCGGCGGGCACGTGGATTGTGCAGGAGCGCATCCCGGTGCGCCGCGAGGACTTCCCGATGGTCGACGTCGACCCGCATCGGGTGACGACCCGCAACATGCTGGTGGACTGCGCGCCCTACATGTTCCGCGGCAAGGTCTGTGGGTTCCTCACCCGCCTCAGTGCGTCCGGCCTGGCGAACGTGACGAGCGGTGGCGGGCAGGTGCCCGCGTTCCGTGTGGTGGCAATGTGAAATGTGACATCTGAAATTCCAGAGGGCCGCGGCTCCGCCGCGTGCCCCTCGGAGATCCCGGCGCGAGCGAAGGCCGGAGGGCGAGCCGCCGAGAATTTGGAATGTCACATTTCAAATCACAGGAGTCTGCCCACGTACTCCCACATCATGTGGTGCCAGTACGGCCAGTCGTGGCCGCCCTGGGGCCCCCAGTCGTCGAGGTGGTGCGGGATGCTGCGGCGACGCAGGACCTCGGCGAAGCGGTAGGTCTCTTCGGGACGCTCGAAGGGTCCATGGCCGGTGGCCAGGTGGACGTGCGACGAGGCGATCTGCTGGTAGAACCAGGGGTCGGTGATGCCGCCGAGGTAGTCGATCGGGTTGTTGAAGTAGAAGTGGCTGTCGTACATGCCGTCCATGAACCGACGCATGTCGTACACACCCGACAGGGCGAAACACCACTTGAAGGTATCGGGGTGCTTGAAGGCGCTGTTGGCCGCGTGGTACGCGCCGAGGGACGCGCCCATGACGGCGATGGGCGGCAGGCCCTTGCAGTGGTCGTGGATGAACGGCACGACCTCCCGGCGGATGTAGTCGTCGTACTGCTTCTGCATCCAGCTGCGGTGGAACGGGTGGGCGCCCCGGTTGTAGAAGGACTCGGCCGACACCGACCGCACGGAATAGACCTTGATCCGCCCCTGCTCGATGTACGGCGCGAGGGTGGCGATCATCCGCTGTCCCTCCATCTCCCACTCGTCGCCACCGCTCGTCGGAAAGGCGAGCAGCGGCGTGCCGTAGTGGCCGTACGAGACGAGCCCCATGTCGAAGCCGAGGCGGGGCGAGAACCACTGGTGGTACTGGCGTTCCATGCGGGGACCATGAGACCCCGGAAGGCGCAGCCGTGTCCAGCGAGGTCAGGGCGCCGCGGCCTCTTCGATCACGACCTCGGGGTCGAACAGGACGAAGGGGCCGGCGCCGGGCGCCCGACCGCCGATCGAGAACGACCGCGTGAAGGTCTGCGACCCGGCACGGTACGGCAGCGACATGCAGGTCTGCACGAACGGACGCGCCCCAGGCGCCAGCGTCTGCGTGAACACGGTGGCGTCGCAGTCGCGGAAGCGGAGCGCGTTGCCTTCGGCGGCCGACAGCGTCAGCTGCACCTGCACCGGCACGGCGCATCGGTTGGCGACGATGAAGCGGAACCGGACCGCGCTGCCAGCGCCACCGCTGTTGCCCGCGACGTCCTCGAAGCGCTTGGTGTCGTCCTTGCGCCAGAAGCAGTCGACGCCTGGGGCGACCCGCTTCGACTGATCGGCCAGGGCATCGGATCCGGGGACCAGACACGCCTTCACGTCGGCGTCGCCGCGCGGATTGCAGGTGGCGGCGTTGGCATTGGGCACACGCGAGAAGCGGCGTTCGAGCACGTCGGCCTCGGGCTGCGCCAGCAGTCGCGCGACAGGCGAGACGTCGGTCACGGTGGCGGCCAGGGCGAACAGGGTGAAGGCGATGGCCGTCAGGGCGAGGAGGGTGCGTCGGGGCACTCGGGGACTCCAGTCTGGGTCTAGAGGAGGCTGCCGAACTCCGGCAGGGTCTTCAGGCGCTGCAGCACGTCGTGCTCCAGCAGGGTGGACAGGGGTGCACCGCGTGCCTGCAGCGCGCGGACGATGCGCAGGGCGTCGGCGGGACGATCGCACAGCGCCCACGCATTGGCCAGGTTGGCGGCCACCGACGGATTGAGGCTCCCGAGGCTCTCGGCTGTTGCAGCCACGCTCGCGGCCTCTCCGCACTGGCCGAGCCGCGCCAGCGCGTAGGCGGCGGTGCCCAGCGCGCGCGCGTCCGCCGGATTGGTCGCCGCCTGCGCGCGCGCCAGTTCCGCGGCATGCGTGAAGGCCCGCGCCGCGTCGGCCTTCTTCGACTGCCGCAGCAACGCGTCGCCGACGTTGCGGTGCATCACGGCATCGCGCGGCGACAGCGTGACCGCCTCGCGGTACAGCCGCTCGGCGACGGCGAAGTCGCCGCGCACGTACTGCACCGTGGCCAGGTTCGACAGCGCCGCCGCCGTCCGACGGATGGCGAGGGATCGCTCGTACGGCTGGACGGCGCCGTCGAGGTTGCCGGCCATCTGGCGTGCCGCGCCGAGCATCTGGAAGCCCCACGGGTTGTCCGGCTGCAACTGCGTGAGGACCTCGAAGCTGCGGCCGGCCTCGGGGTACCGGCCGGCATTGAAGAGGGTCGCGCCGAGCGCGCGATGGTTCGCCCAGCTTCCCGGCCGCAGCGTGACGGCGCGCGTGATGAGGGTCACCCCATCGTCCACACTCCCCTGCTGCGCTTCGAGTTCGCCGAGCAGCCGCAGTGCCACGTCGTCGTCTGGCGCGGTCTCGAGGACGTCGTGCAGGGCTCGGGCCGCGTCGGGATAGCGTCCACGCTCGCGCATCAGCAGCGCGAGGGTCGTGCGGGTTTCCGGCAGATTGGCCTCGCGGGTGAGCGCCTCGAGCAGGGACAGCTGCGCGGCGTCGAGTGCCGCCGTGTCCCGGGTGGCGCGGTAGCGCAGCCAGTGGACGCGACCGAGTTCGGCATGCGCGGCGGCGTAGGCCGGATCGCGCCTCACGGTCTGCTCCAGCAGGTCGGCGGCACGCGCGAGGTTGCCGGGCAGGTCCGGGCGTTCGGCGTACTGGCGCGCCTGTGAATACTGCCCGAGCGACAGCGCCGTGGGCGCGAAGGCGGGCGTCTGCAGGCGGCCGGCCGTTCCTTCGCCGAGCCAGGTCCGCACGTCGCCGGCAACGAGCGCGGCCAGGTGCGGCAGGGCGTCCGGCGCGCCGAATCGGGTCGCGGTATGGACGACGGCACCGTCACTGGCCCGCAGCACGGCGACACTGAGTCTGATGGTCGACCGCATGGTCGCCACGGTGGGGACCAGCACATGTGACAACCCCTCGTCCTTCAGCGCCGCCACGAGCGTCGCGGTGTCGTCGGTCAGCGCCGGGACGTCCGAGGTGACGAGCCGGGCGCGTCCCAGGGGGCGGAGCGCCTGCCGCAGCAGGTCGGCGGCCGCCGCGGACGTGGACGAGGCCGAGGCGGCGTCGACGCGGGGCACCACGGCCAGCACGGGCGTCCCCGGCGCGACCGGGCCGCGATCGCCTCTGACGATGGCGAGGCCACCGGTCACGCAGCCGCCCCCGACGAGCAGGGCGGTGATGGCAAAGGCGCCGCTGCGGCGGTGGCGCGCGACGACGGGGGCACCGGACGCTGACAGCCGCGGCAGTTCGCGGAGCAGGGCGGCGGCGTCCGCTGGCCGGGTGTCCGGGGACTCGGCCTGGGCACGTCGGCCGAGATGGCGCAACTGGCGCGCCAGCAGGGTCGGCAGGGGGTGCTTCGCCCGCGTGCAGTCGATCGGCAGGTCCTCGATCATCACGCCGAGGGCATAGACGTCGGCTGCCGGGGTGGGGCGACGTCCCCGCTGCACCTCGGGGGCGGCCCATTTCGGCGTGAAGGCCGGCTGTCGTGTCTCGTCGGTGCCCGGCGCCGAGTCGGGCCCCGTCAGCCCGAGCTGGGCGATCCCGAAGTCCAGCACCTTGGGGACGCCGTTGTCGGCCACCACGATGTTGGACGGCTTGAGGTCGCAGTGGACCACGCCACGGCCGTGCGCGTAGGCGACCGCTTCGAGGATGCGCTCCATGGCCGCCAGCAGCTGCGCCGGGGTCTGGCCCTGCTCGACCCAGTCGTCCCAGGTGGTCCCTTCGACGTACTCGAGGACGAGTGCCGGGGGATCGAGGTCCAGTACGTCGTAGATCGCTGCGACGCCCGGGTGATTCAGGGCCGCGAGGGCCCGGGCCTCGTGCAGCACGCGCTGGCGGGCCTGCGCGCCTTGCAGCGAGATGTCGCGCAGCCGCTTGACCGCGACACGCCGGTCGAGCACGAGGTCGTCGGCCAGGTCGACCGTACCCATGCCACCACGACCGAGCTGCCGGACGAGCCGATAGCGCTCGACGAGCACCTCCTGCGCGGAGCGCTCGCCGCCAACGTCAGTGACGGCCACCTCTCGTGTCATGGGCGGGGGCATTATCGCTCAGGTGGACGGGCTTGACCGGCCGGAGAGGGGAACGCTAACCTGCCTGTCCGGTCTCGGGTCCGGTAGCCATGGCAGATCACGGAATGTCGGACGACCAGTACGAAGTGCTCGGGGAAGCGGGCGAGTGTTCCGTGTACCGCTGCGAGCACGGGTGCCTCCATGTGCAGATCGGCGATCTGAACCTGCGGATCGAGGACGACCGTTTTGCCGAGCTCGCCGAAGCCGTGGCCGCCGCCACCCAGGCCTCGCCGACCCTGCTCCGCTGGCCAGCCACCACCGGCAACGGTCCCGCTCACTGACGCACAACGCTGGCCGACGGCCAGACGCACACGCGTCGGATTGAACGACGCGCCTCTCCATTTCGTCCCACCCTCATCCGGTTCGTCCCGAACTCGTTGTGAGCGGGCACGCGGGCGGGATAGGACGAGACGTGGCCTGGCTCAGCCGCCTGTTCCGCACGGCCCCCACGATGGGCGTTACCCCTCCCGCCATGGACGAGGTGGAGGCGCCGCGCATGGGCGATCTGCGCACAGCGGTGGTCGACACCCTGCGCATGCCCCATGCCTCGCACACCGCGGCCATCGAGCGCCGGGGCTGGTTGCTGCTCGCGGCCGTGCTCGTCGTGCTCAGCCTGGTGACGATGCCGCAGCTGGCGCTGCAGTACCGGATGCGCGGGGTCGAGCTGCCGCTCGTCGAGATCGTGTTCTCCGGCTTTGCGACCTGGCTGCCCTTCCTGCTGCTGGCGCCGGCGATCTTCAGCATGGCGCGGCAGTTCCCGCTCGAACCCGGCAACTGGCGCCGCTCCTTCGGCGTCCACGTGCTCGGGTCGCTGGCCGTCTGCGTAGCCTACGCCGGGTGCCGCTGGGGCGTCAGCCACATTCCCTACGTCGACCCGCAGCCGCTGCCGTTCTCGTGGCTGCTCGTGTCGCAGTTCTACCTCGCCTTCCAGTCCTACTGGGTGCTCGTCTCGGTGCACCAGGCGTGGCACAACTACAAGCGCTTCCGCGACCGCGCCCTCCGCGCCTCGCAGCTCGAAGCCCGCCTGGCACGGGCCCAGCTCGAGGTCCTCAAGGGCCAGTTGCACCCGCACTTCCTCTTCAACACGCTCAATGCCATCTCGACCCTGGTCCACCGCGACCCCCACGGGGCCGACGAGATGATCACGCAGCTCAGCGATCTCCTCCGCCTGTCCCTCGACTCGATCGGGGTCCAGGAGGTGCGCCTGGGACAGGAAGTGGAGTTCCTGAGCCGCTATCTGGATATCCAGCGCACGCGCTTCCAGGATCGCCTGAAGGTCGACGTCGATGTGCCGGAACACCTGCTGCACGTCCTCGTACCTAATCAGGTGCTGCAACCCATCGCCGAGAACGCCATCAAGCACGGCCTGGCCACACGGCCGGAGTGCGGACGCATCGAAGTGACCGCGCGCCGCAGCGGCCACTGGCTCGATCTGGCCGTGCGCGACGACGGCCCCGGCTTCCGGCTCGGACCGGAGGGCCTGCCGATGCGCGGCATCGGTCTGCGCAACACCCGGGAGCGGCTGCGCGAACTCTACGGGCCGGGCGCCGTGCTCACGCTGTCCAACCACCCCGATGGCGGCGCCGTGGTCCGGCTCCGTCTGCCGATTGGCGACGCCGCGGACCTCGCCGCGTCGGTCGAAGGAGTCTCTGCATGACCCTGCGCACCCTCATCGTGGACGACGAACCGCTCGCGCGCGAACGCGTGCGCATGATGCTCGGCATGCACGACGACGTGGCCGTCATCGGCGAGCACGGCGACGGCCAGCAGGCGATCGACGCCATCCGCCGCGAGCGTCCCGACCTCGTGTTCCTCGACGTGCAGATGCCCGGCGTCGATGGCTTCGGCGTGCTGCGCGCGCTCGAGGGCGAGGTCATGCCCTACGTCGTCTTCGTCACGGCGTACGACCAGTACGCGCTCAAGGCCTTCGAGGTCCACGCGCTCGACTACGTGCTCAAACCCTTCAACGCCGAACGCTTCGCCCAGGCCCTGCAGCGCGCCCGCACTGCCATCGCCCGGCGCGAGGAAGCCGAGGGCTCCGTGGACAAGGATCGCCTGCGCTCGCTGGTCGCCTCACTCACCGCCGAGCAGCGCGAGAAACAGCGCATCGTCGTCAAGTCGTCCGGCCGCGTGTTCTTCGTCAAGGTCGACGACATCGACTGGATCGAGGCCGAGGGCAACTACGTGCGCCTGCACATGGGCCCGCAGTCGCACCTGCTGCGCGAGACGATGAAGGGCATGGAGTCGGTGCTCGACGAGTCCCAGTTCATCCGCATCCATCGGTCGACGATCGTCAACGCCGACCGCATCCGCGAGCTGCAGCCGCTCTTCCACGGCGAGTACGCCGTGATCCTGCGCGACGGCACCCGGCTGGTCGCCAGCCGGGGCCCCGACAACCGCCTGAAGAAGCTGCTCGCCGAAGCGACCATCCACGGGTAGGGCCCGCTGGTCCATGGGTAGGGCCGGCTGGTCCTGGGTAGGGCCGGCTGGCCCATGGGTAGGGCCGGCTCTCCGAGCCGGCCGAACGACGGCCCGTTCGGAGAACGGGCCCTACCCCCTGCCGCTGACGGCCCGTTCGGAGAACGGGCCCTACCCAACGTTGCCCCTCCCTACCGCAGCTTGGTGCCGAAGGCGTTGGCGCCCGCGGCCCACGTCACCGTCTGTCCGTCGATCACCGCGTTGCTGTACGACGCGCGCTCGACGACGATCTGGGCCGTGCCGCCGGTGACGGGCAGGCTCTCCACCACCACGCCGAAGCGCTTGTCGACCGTTGCGGGAAAGAAGACGCCCATCGGCACGTTGAAGCGACCGTTGCCCGGCACGGCGTAGGTGCCGACCTGGGTGGTGCCGTCCTCGAAGACAACGGTCACGCGTACGCTCGCCTCGAACGACGACGTGTTGGCGACCAGCGCGTACGTCTCGATGCCGAAGGGCCCGCCGACCTGCCCGTCGGCCAGGCCCCATTTCTCGCCGGTCTCGATGGCGCCGCGACTGTTGTGGCCTTCGAACCACGACGCGAAGCTGCCCGGCCACCACATCGCGCGCTCGACCAGCACGGGCACCGCATTGGTCGATCGCAGGGACATCGACACGGCCGTATCCGCCAGGCGCGGGTCGTCCTGGTCCACCCAGATGTTGAAGCGACTGTTGGCCGGTACGGTGTAGCTCTTCGTGAACGAGCTGTCCGCCAGCAGGTAGGTCACGTCCATCGTCGCCGCGGTGTCGTTCGGGTTGGCGATCAGCGCGAACAGATCGAAGAATGGCCCCGTCGCCCCCTCGGCCAGGAACCACGTGGTGGACAGCTCCGGAGACGCGGCGCTCTCGTGCCCGGCATCGAACTGCCGGCCGTTGCGCGAGAGGTACATCGCCCGCTCGACGATCACGGCGCGATCCGACGTGAACGCCGCCGACAGCTCGGCATTCGCCAGCAATGCCTGCGGCCCCGCCGGTGTGTCGAACTGCTCCACGTTGACCCAGATGTTGAACCGGCTGTTGCCGCTCACGGTGTAGCTCTTGACGAGCGGCGCCTGCGGCGCTGGCAGCAGGTACCGCACCTGCACGGTCGCCGGATCGGGACCGGGGTTCTGAATCAGATAGAACAGATCGAAGCCCGTCGTCGCCCCCTCTGCGAGATACCACTGCGTCAAAGGCTGGGCGATCGACGTCTCGGTGTGACTGCCGTAGCCGCGGGCATCCCAGCGCATCGTGCGATCGGCGATGAGCGGCTGTGTGCTCTCGATCACCGTGGCCAGTGCCGTGTTCTCGAGGCCCGGGAACGTCGCGGGGTTCACGGTGCGACGTTCGAGCCCGTTCATCGTCAGCGGCGCCGGCACGCTGGTGCCATCCGGCTTCTGGAAGGTCACCACCGCATCGGTGGGCGTGCCCGTCGCGTTGAGCAGGGCGATCTCGGTCGTGAAGAACGATCCGGTGGCGCCCTCGGCGAAGTAGCGCGTGAACACGCCCCTGGTCACCAGGAAGAACGGCGCGACCTCATCCTTCGCGAGGTTGGCGAACGTCTGGCTCGACGGACTGAACTCGAAGGACGGGCGCACCGGCGCCACGCTGTAGGTGCCCCCGGCCGCCAGGCCCGGGAAGGCATACCGGCCGTCGCCATCGGTCTGGACCGTCGCGGTGCTGCTGCCGGTGAGGGTGATGGGCACATCCGGCACGGGGGTGTCGTTGCGGTCGCGCACGATACCGGAGATTTGGAACGTCGGCGGCGCCACCAGGCACGTCGAGAAGCTCGACGTCGAGGCACTGATGGGATCGGCGAGGCCCAGCGCCGTTGCGCTGACGACCGGCAGGGCCGTTGCGCTCACCACGGCGCTGAAGGGCTGCGGCGTGGCGCCGGTCGTCGTGACGAGCGCGTCACCGAGGAAGACCTCGCCCTGCCCGGTGCCGTCGGGGCCACAGGCGGCGTTGCCGAAGAACTCGAGACGATGCTGCACGCCGGCGGGCCCCACCAGCGTGCCGTTGACGGTGGTGCTGCCGGCGCTCCGCACCACGCTGGTCAGGACGGGCGTCTGCGCGCCGTTGTTGGCGGCCAGGACGAAGTGGGAGATCCCGCGCTGCGAGTGGCCGAAGACGCGGTTGCGCGAGACGATCGCATTGGCATTCACGATGGTGACGCCGCGCACGCTGTAGGCGATGACGTTGGCCGCGCCCGGCGCTGCCCCGCCGATCAGGTTGCCGAGACTGAGAGGCCCATCCTCGCGGATGAGAATGCCGTTGTTGGTATTGCCAGCCGGCGTCACGCCGTCCGCGCCGACGCCGATGAGGTTGCCGGAAATCGTCGCGCTCGCGTCGCCAGACACGAAGATCCCCTCCGCGCTGTTGCCGATCACGTTCCCCTCGATCACGGCGTCCCGAGTGACGTTCGAGATGAGGATGCCTTCGCCGCTGTGGCCGAGCGGCGTCACGCCATCGGCGCCGACGCCGATGTAGTTGCCGCGAATGACGATGCCCGTCGCGCTGGCGGTGGCAATGCCGTCGTTGCCGCGGGCGATGACGTTCCGCTCACCAGGCGCCAGCCCGCCGATGGTGAGCGGCGACTGCGTCCTGATGCCAGTCGCCGTTGCGAAGCCCACGGCGGCGGTCCCGGCCCGCGTCGTGTTGAGGTAGTTGCCCTGCACGACGGTGCCTGGCAGGTTGAGCCCGATGATGTTGATGAGCTCGCCGTTCGCGCCAGAGATGAGGTTGCGCTGCGCAGGCAGGCCGCCGCCTATCCGAAATCCGCCGACTTGCCCCCCGCCGGTCCGAAGGATCCCGATACCCCGCGTCGACGTGCCGGGCACCGTGGCGCCGTCAGCGGCGAAGCCAATGAAGCAGCCTTCGACGATGCCGCCGGTGGTGGTGAACCCGGTGCTCCCTCCGTCGATGCGGACGATGTCGCCGCCGCTGCCGACCCAGATTGCCAGCCCTCGCAGGACGACGTTACTGGCGTTGGCGACCCTGACGGTGTCGGCAATCTCAATCCGGATGACCGCGTCGTTGCCGACGACCAGGGTGTTCGGCGACGACCCGGGCTGCGTGAAGCCGTCGATGGTCACCGGTCCCGTGATGGACGGCAGAGCCGTCACCGGCGTGATGACGTGCGGTCCCGCGCCGGGGATGTTGAACACGATCGTGTCGGCCCCCGCCGCCGCATTGGCGTCGAGCATCGCCTGACGCAACGACCCGGCTCCGGCGTTGCTGGTCGTCGTGACCGTGAAGGTCGCGGCCCCTGCCGTTGTCGCCCATCCCGCCATCAGCAGCCCGCACAGGCCCGCTCCCCATCGTCTTGCGCTCACGCCTATCCTCCTGCACCGCATGCGGCGCGTTGTTGCTGGTTTCGACAGTGAGAGGAAGGACCTGCGGGATTTGCTCCCGGGGGAGCGACTACAATGCCGGGACGGGGGCACCGGCCGGTGGCCCCCTTCCCACAGATGCACGACGACCCCAGACCGGAGCCGCCGCACCGCCGCTTCGAGGGGCTGGTCCGCGACTACTCGAGACTGATCCGCGGGGTGGTCAGGCGGGTCGCTGGCGCGGACGCCGACCGGGTGGCCGACGATGCGGAGCAGGAGATCCTGCTGGCGCTGTGGCGACAGGTGCGGCAGGACCGCGTCATCGCGTCGCCCGTGTCGTACGTCTATCGCGCCGCCGTGCGCGAGACCGTGCGGCTGGTGCGGGCCGTGCACGCCGATCGTGCCCGGCGCCTCGATGCCGCGCGGGCCATGCCGTCGAGCGAGCCCGATCCGCTGGTCCAGTTCGAGGGTGTCCGGGCGGAGCAGCGTCTGCGCGACGCGCTCGATCGGCTCCCGGAGGATCGTCGGCGCGCCGTGGAGGCGCATCTGGCCGGGATGTCGGCCGAGGAGATTGGCGCCGTCACGGGCTGGAGCTACAACCGGACACGGAACCTGGTCGGCAAGGGGATGGCCGACCTGCGGCAGTGGCTCCGTCAGCCCCCCGACTGAGGGACGCCGCGCCTAACGGTCGCCGACCACGATGAGGCCACCCCACAGCAGCGGATGCTCGGCCAGCGGCATCGGACCGAGGCGGGTGTCCACCGACACGCGCCCACCGCGCAGGGCCGCGAGAAGACGCCGCTGGGCGTGCCTCAGGGCCTCGGCCTTGTCCTGGGCGGTGCCCTCGGCCGCCGGGACATCTCGCCATCGCGCGTAGAAGCCCGAGAGCAGCTGTGGAGCCGTGGTGTCGGGCAGCGTCCAGAGGCTGGCCAGCACCGACCGGCTCCCGGCCGCGAGAAAGGCGCGGGTCAGGCCGGTGACGCCGTCGCCAGAGACCGGTCCATCCGCGCCGCGACACGCGCTCAGCACGACGAGGTCGGCGTCCAGGTGCAAGCCGTACACCTCGGCCGCGGTCAGCCGCCCATCGTCGGCGCTCGCGGCGCCGCCTCCGGAGAAGGCGAGCCACGAGGCCATCGGGTCGCGGTCGGACACCACACCGTGCGCGGCCACATGGACGACGTCGTGGCGGCCTCCGGCGAGGGCGGCCCTGACGGCCGACTCGGTGGCCCCGGCACCGACGAGCGTCTCCGCATCGGTGCCACGGGCCGTGAGTGCGGCGCGGACGGCGGCAGTCTCACGGCGGACCCCGGGCAACACGGGCAGCGGCACGCCACCGGATGGGCGTGGCGCGGCGTTGGGCACCCCCACGACAAGCGCCCGGCGTGTCGTCGAAGCCGCCACCTGGCGTCCGCGGATGGTCTCGAGGCTGGTCAGCGAGGGCAGGTAGCGGACGCTGGCGCGCTCGACGAGGTAGCGCCCGCGCGCATCGCGCACGGTCGCGAACGACAGCCGGTTCAGTGGCCCGTGCGGCACGACGAGCAGGCGGGGCGTCCGCGCCAGTGCGGGCGCGGCCGGTGCCAGCAACAACGCATCGAGTCGACGCAGCGCCCCACCGTCCTGGGCCTCGGTGGACCGCTGGACGAGCCGCGAGAGCTGCGGAGCACCGGCCTCGATCACGTGGAGTGCCACCGGGGTGGCGGGCTCGAGAATCCAGAGCAGCGTGCGCGTGGCCCCCACCCAGTAGACCAGCGAGACGACGCGCTCGGCCTCGACCAGACGCTGCATCTCGGTGACGGTCAGCGGGGTCACGCGACGCGCGGACTCGAGCGCGGCGTCCACGGGTGGCCCCGGCACGGCGCCGGCCGACTCGAGGAGGCGTCTCTCGATCTCGGTGAGCGACGTCATCGCGTCTGGCGCCGCAGTGCCGTCGAGGGACGTGGCGTCCGGCAGGCCCTCCGTGAGCACGCGCTGCGCCAGCAGATCGACGAAGGCCCGGGTGCGCGCCAGCTCGGCAGCAGCGAGCGAGGCGGCCGGTGCGGAGGTGTCAGCGAGGCCATCGACGTAGCTGGCGTAGAAGTCCGTGGCCATCATCTCCGCGAAGCCACGGCGCACGAAGTCGGAGGGCTCGAGCGAGGCGCGGACCGCTTCCCACACGTCGCGCGCCTCATCGAGATCACGACGAGCGCGGGCCGTGTCGCCGAGGCGCTCGTACACCTCGGCACGCGCCATGAGCGCGCGCGCGCGCAGCTCGCGCACCCCCGCTGTCGACGCATTCCCTGCCAGCACCAGCGTGGCGACGTCCAGCGCCTCGTTCATGCGAGAGGCCGCCAGCAGGAGTGGGATCTCCTGCAACCGGTAGCCGGGCCCGAGCGCGGCACGCGCCGCGTCGGCCTCGTACCGGCTGAAGTCGGCCAGCGCCGCCGTCCGTTCACCGGCAGCGAGCCGAGCCTCCGCGAGGTTGAGACGCGCCACCGCCACCCGCCAGGCTGCGTCGAGTCGCTGCGCCACTGCCAGCGCCTGTTCGAGCGAGGCCACCGCCTGCGCGCGCTGCCCCAGCGTGCCTTGCGCCACCGACATCGCGTTCAGCGTCTGCGACAGCCCATGGTCGTAGCGCGTCGCCTGCTGCAGCACCAGCGCACGCTCGTACAGGGCGACCGCACGCGCGGGCTGTCCCTGCGCCCGGAGGAGACGGGCCCGACTCGTCAGCAGCAGCGAATAGGCCCGGCGATTCTCCTCGTCGGTGGCGAGCAGGCCATCGGCGGCGCCATACACGGCGTGTGCGTCCGCATACCGGCCTTCCGCGAACATCCGATCGCCGAGGTCGTGCAGCAGCGCCCCCCGCACGTACCGGTGTGACGCCACCTGATCGGGTCGCCCCGCGAGCAGAGCGAGCGCCTCGAGCAGGACGGCGCGCTTCTCCTGCCCGGTGCGATACGCCTCACCGTAGATCGAGGAGCGCAGGGCGCCCGCCTGATCGTGGACGAGACCGGCCGCAGCGAACGCGCGCGCGGCCTCGAGGTAGGCTGGCGAGATGTCCGCAGTGCGGCCGGTCGTCCAGGACAGGCTGCCGAGGTCGCGCCAGACGCGCCCGAGGCCGCGCGATGACGCTGCCGAGGTCGCTGCCGAGGCGTACTGCTGTCGCGCCGTGTCGAAGGCACGCTCGGCCTCGGCGAATCGACGCTGAGCGACGCGGAGCGTGCCGAGGCTGTGGCTCGCCTCGGCGATGGCGAGCGGCTCGGCCGACCGGGTCGCACGAGCGAGCCACTCCCCCACCACGGTGTCGGCGTCGGCGAGGTCGCCGCTGGCAATCAGGGCGGCAATCCGATCGGCGGTGCCGGGCGAGGGCTCGGCACGCAGCCCGATCGTCGCCACGACGAGACACGTCGCGAGGAGCGACGCGGCCAGCGCCCGCGCCTGCATGGTCACGGCCGGGAGGCGGCCTCGTGCGCGGGATCGGCAGCGGCCTCGCACGCCAGAGGACGACCGGCGCGACAGGCGACTTCGAAGGCGCGCACCGCCTGGGCGGGTCGTCCGCTCTGGTGCAAGGCCACCCCGAGGTACCACGAGGCATCGGCGGCCAACGTCGCCGGCGCCAGCGCCACGGCGCGCTCGAGTGGTGCGACAGCCTCTGTTGACGCGCCGTCGAGCAGCAACGCCACGCCCTTGTAGTAGTGCCCGTCGGCCACGCCCGGATGCGACGCCGTGAGGGCGTCGAGACGTCGGGCCGCCTCGCGGTACTGGCCTGCCTGCCATGGGGCCATCGCCTCGGCGAAGGCGTCGGCAAAGCTGCCCTCCTGTCCTCCGCGCATCGTCAGCACGCCCGGGGAGTAGATGGCGATCGTGGGAGGCGTGACGCGCAACCACGTCGGCGGCGCGGGGGCGGCCGGCGGTGTCGAGGCCGGCGGCGCCAGCGGCCGGGTGTCCGCGTCACGGGCGACGGCGACCTGGCTCTCGATGGTGGAGAGGCGGGGCGTGACCAACCAGATGCCGGTGGCTGCGATCAGCAGCGCGGCCACGGCGGCGGCCCAGGGCCAGCGCGAGGTCGCGCCGGTGCGGGCCGGCCCATCGGGGGCCTGGTGGCCGGTCTGCAGCAGGTGGACGGCGCGCAGGATGTCCCGGCATTCGGCGCAGCGCGCCAGGTGCTCGAGGGCACCGCTGGCCGTCCCGGGCACGGCACGGCCCTCGGCCAGGGCCACCCATGCCTCGTCGGGCAGGTGCGCGCCGTGGGGCTCGCGCGTCAGCAGGCTGCGCGCCCGACTCCGCCACACCTCGTCGAGAGCAGGGTCCATGGACCGTTAGAGGATACGCCGGGGCCTTCTGCTCAGCGCACGCGCGTCAGGGCCCGAATCCGCGACGCCGCGTGCGGGTAGGCGCCGATCAGCGCCTCGCGGTTGCCGGCCTCGTAGTCGCCGGCATCGAACCCCGGCGCCATCGTCGTACCGAGCAGCGCCCATCGGCCACCGGGCACGAGACGCGTCCCCTGCCACGTGTCGCGGGGCGCCACGTGCTGCACGCAGTGGCCCGCCGCGATGTCCGCCCCGAGATGGACGACCTCCACCCGCCCATCGCCATGCAGCAACAGCTGCTCGACCGGGTCGCCGAGGTAGAAGTGGTAGACCTCGTCGGTGGGCAGACGATGCATCGCCGAGAAGCCGTCCGCGTCGTCGGTCACCAGGTAGTAGATGGCCGTGCCAGCCGCCTTGTCCTGCGCAGAGCGCCCGCCACGCGCCGGCACCGGGACGCGATCGGCGGCCTGCCACGTCTGCCGGTAGTAGCCGCCTTCTCCGGGCAGCGGCACCAGGTCGAGCCGCCGAATCACCTCATCGCGGGTCATCACTCGGTTTCACTGACGGCCTTGGTCATTCGGCCTTGGGCCTTGGCTCTTCCTTCATTCTGAATCCTGAATGCTGAATTGTTCAGTACGCCCGATTCGTCAGCACCCCGCCGTCAACGACGAGCTCGATGCCGGTGATCCAGCGGGCACCGTCGGAGGCGAGAAAGAGACAGGCATCGGCCACGTCGTCGAAGCCGCCCAGCCTGCCGAGCGGCGTGGCGCTGGTGTAGGCGGAGACACCGTCGGGCCAGGCCTCCTCGAGACCTGGGCGCCAGATGAGGCCAGGGGACACGGCGTTGACCCGAATGCCGAGCGGACCGAGCTCGCGGGCCGCGGACTTCGTGTACATCACGACGCCGGCCTTGGCGGCGGCGTAATGGCTGTGTGCGGGAGCGACGTTGGACGCTTCGATGGAGGCGATGTTGACGATGGCGCCGCCACGATGGGCGTCGCGGAGCCCACGCGCCACGGCCTGCGTGACCAGATGGACGCTGGTGAGGTTGGACGCGACGACGGCCTGCCAGTCGTTCGCGTCCACGTCGAGAATGGTCCCGAGCGGATATGTCCCCGCGTTGTTCACGAGGACATCGGGCACCCCGGCGTCCGACGTGATGCGGGCGTGCAGATCCCGGACGTCGTCCGGCTGGGTGAGGTCGGCGCGATAGACACGGGCGGTGCCACCCGCCGACGTGATGCGATCCACGACGTCACGCGCGCCATCGTCGCTGCGGTGGTAGTGGACGGCGACGTGCGCGCCGGCTTCGGCGAGACGGGCGGCGATGCCGGTGCCGATGCCGGCACCGGCGCCTGTCACCAGCGCGACACGACCACGAAGGTCGAGCAGATCACGAACGGGTGGTGCGGGTGCCATGCCCTCGCATCTTACCCGTCCACGCCGCGCCGCGCGGCGGCGGCGGTGGTGCCTGGGGTGGCGTCGATGCGCGCATGGCCTGCTCCAGTGCGAGACGCATGAGGCCCGGTCCCGCAGACAGCGGCGCGGCCGTGTCCGCACCGCTGACGGCGAGGATGGGCACGTCGATCCCGCGGGCGCGGAGCGCGGCAATCATCGCGTCGCCACTCATGCCCGGCATCATCATGTCGGTGACCACGGCGCGCACGTCGGCGCTGTGCCGCTCGTAGGCCACCAGTCCTTCGACAGGATGTTGTTGAGGTCGTGGGCGATGCCGCTGGCCAGGGCGCCCACCGCCTCGGTGCGCTGCGCGCGCAGGAACTGCTGTTCGAGCTGCTTGCGATCGGTGATGTCCTGCACGATGCCCGACAGGGTGACGGGCGTGCCGTCAGCGGCGGTCTTCACGTCGGCGCTCTCGGCCCACACCGTGCGCAGGCGGCCATCGGGACGCAGCAGTCGATACTCGAGCGAGGTGGGTCCGTGCCCATCGAGGACCCGCTTGTTGGCCTGGTGAACGGCCGACCGATCCTCGGGGTGGACGGCACGCGTCGCCACCTCCAGCAGGGCGCCGCTGGCGAGACCGGGGTCGACACCGAAGATCCGGGCCGACGCCTCGGCCAGGGCGGCTTCGGTCGCGACGCGCCGGCTCAACTCGATGCGCAGCAACCCCCAGAGCGAGGCGGCCGTGACCGCGACGAACAAGAAGCCCTTGAAGGTGGCGACCGCAGCCAGTTCGACCGGGTCGGGGAACAGCCGGGCGATGGCGCGATAGGAGACGAGAACCCACAGTCCGGCCACGCAGGCGTACGGCAGCACGATGCGAGCCACCGACGCACGCAGACCACCCCTGCCGGAGGCGGAGGACTCTGCCATGACCGAGGCATCATGACCCGGCCGCGTCATCCTCCCGAGGTCACCTCGCACAGTTCAGGGACTACTGCGGCAGCTCGAGGAGGAAGACGGTGCCCGTCTCGGGATTGGACCCGAAGCGGAGCGTGCCGCCGAGTGCGCGCTCGGCGACGATCCGCGCCGCGTAGGTACCGAGGCCGCGCCGTGGCGGGACGGGGCTCGGCTGGCGGCTGAAGATCTGGATGCGTTGCGCCTGCGTCATCACGGCGGGGTTGTGGATGGCGAAACTGGCGCCGCGGGCGTCCGTTCGATGACGTACCGTGACCACATCCCCGAATCCGGAGGCCTCGAGCGCGTTCTTCAACAGGGTGCCGAGCACGCGTGTCAGCAGCGACGGATCCGTCTCGATCGACGGCGACAGTGGATGGACGGCCATGACGATCGACTTGCCGTAGGCCTCGGGCGTGCCGAGGAAGACGTCGCGCAGGTCGGCCAGCAGGAGGGCGGGTTCGACCTCGGCGCGCTGCATCCGCAGGCGCAGGTGCTCGGCGGCCAGCAGGTGGTCGTCCTCGATGAGGGGCACGGACGGGGCACAACCAGTTGTCATCACCGGCTCGGGCTGCACGGGTGCGGCAGCGTGAACGGGGCGCACGTCTCCGGACGGGGAGCGGCAACCCGGTCACCTGGGGTAATCGGCGGCAACCGCGCCGGGGTGAGGCGGCGCCGCTACAATCCTCTGACCGTGTGGTGGTGGCGAGGTGCACAAGCACGACGGGCAACCTGCGGGCTGCTCTGGACGCTGCTCATGTCGATCGGCCTGCCGGCCGGAGCGCAAGCGCCGGTCGAGGCGGGCGAGGGTCGTCGCCTGCTCGACGAGGCGCGGGCCCTCGCGGGTGGCGATGGCGCGTCGCGCACAGCGGCCCTGGTGCTGCTCGGTCGCGTCGTCGACGAGGCGCGTCAGGCGTCGAGCCGTGAAGTAGAGGCCGAGGCACGGCTGACTCGCGGCGACCTGCGGCTGAATCTCGGCCGCGACGAGCCCGAGGCCCTGACTGACCTCCAGACCGCCGCCACGCTCTTCGTCGCCGACGCCCATCTGTCGCAGGCCGCGCGTGCCTCGACGCTGTCCGGCATTGTCCTGCGACGTCTGGGCCGACTGGACGACGCCGAGACCGCCCATCGCCAGGCGCTCGCCTGGTACGACGCGGTCGGCGATCGCGCCGGTCTCGGCACGGTGCACCACAACCTCGGAGCCCTGCTCTTCAGCCGATCCCGCCTCGATGAGGCCGAGGCCGCCTATGGGCGCGCCCTCGCGCTTCGTCGTGACGTGGGCGACGTGGCCTCCACCGCAGGGACCCTGAACAACCTGGCGACGATCCACGGCAATCGCGGCGATCTCGACAAGGCGATCGAGGCCCACCGCGAGGCCCGCGACGTGGCGCGGATGTCGGGCCGTGCGGTCGACCTGGCGTACGCCACGCTTGGCCTTGGCACGCAATCGTTTGCGCTCGGCACGTGGCAGGAGTCGATCGACCACCTGATCGACGCGGCATCGCAGTTCGAGACCATGGGCGATCGGTCCGGCCTCGCCTTCGCCAGGCATACGTTGGGCGTCGTCTATCTGGCCCTCGGTCACGACGTGGATGCCGTCACGACGCTGGAGTCCGTCCTGCCGCTGCGCACGCACGACCCCGCTCGCCTCGGTACCACGCTCCAGAGCCTTGCCGGTGCGTACCGTGCCGCGGGCCGTCTGGAGGAAGCGCGCGCGGCGCTGGAACGCGCCCTCGCCCTGAAGCGCCAGGCGTCGGACACGCCGGGCGAGGCCGCGACGCTCCGCAGCCTTGCCGCGCTCGAGGCCGCCGAGGGGCGCCGGGCAGACGCCATCCGTCATGCGGCTCGAGCACGGACCCTGGCCGCCGAGATCGGCAGGCCTGACGGGATCGCTCTGGCCGCCGCCCTCTCGAGTCGCGTCACCGACTCGGAGCCAGACCCGGCGTTGACCATCGAACTCGAGCGCCTGGCGAACGACCCCGTGGTGCGCCGCGTGCCCCGCACGGAGGCCATCCTCAGGGCAGAGCTGGCCCGCGCGGCCTTGCGGCGAGGCGACCTCGCCCGCGCACGCGCCGAGGTCGCCACGGCGCTCGACCGGGTCGAACAGGTACGCGCCGGAGTCGCGGCGCTGGACCTGCGGGCGTCGTATCTGGCCAGCCATGCCGATCTGCTCGATCTCGAGGTCGACCTCCTGCTGCGGAGCCACGAGGCCTCGCCGAACGCCGGGCACGATCGCGCCGCCTTCGTGGCCGCCGAGCGGGCCCGAAGTCGCCGGCTGAGCGACGCCCTTGCCGATGCCCTGACCCCTCTGCCGACGGACAACCCGCTGCGGGCCCGCGAACGGCGCCTCGAAGACGAGGTGAGCATCGCGGCGCTGAAGCTCGAGCGCGCGCAGGGATCAGACAGGCCGGACGTGCAGGCCGCGCTGGACCGCCGCCTGCTGGCTCTCCGGACGTTCCGGGCAGAGATGCGGGCGCAGTTGCCGTGGCGCCGCGACGCGCCACGCCTCGAGCTGAACGCCATCCAGGCGCGCCTTCCTGAGGACACCGCCGTGATCGCGTACTGGCTGGGCGCAGAGCGGTCGGTCGCCTGGGTGCTGCACGCCGATGGGCTGAACTCCGTGCGCCTGCCCGGGCGCTCCGCCATCGAGGGTGCGGTGCGGGAGGCGCGCTCAGCGATCGACGACGCCAGGCCTGCCGCTGACGCCCTGCGTCGGCTCGCGGCGCTCCTCGTGCACCCGCTGGAGCCGCACGTCCGGGCCCGCCGGCTCGGCATCGTCCTGGATGGCGTCCTCGAGTCCGTACCCGTGGCCGCCCTGCCACTGGCTGATGGTCGCGCGGTCCTGGACCGCTTTCAGACCGTGCGACTCCCATCGGCGCGCTGGGTCACCAGAACGTCTGGGCCGCGCCTCGACACCGGGCCGCCCCGGGTGGCCATCGTCGCCGACCCCGTCTATGGCCTGGACGACGCGCGACTGGTAGGCCGCACGGGTGAGGGGCCCCGCACGGACCGGGGCACCTCGGCCCCCGAGGCCCCGGCCCGCCTGCGGTTCAGCCGCCAGGAGGCCGACGCCATCGCGGCGCTCGTCACGGCCACCGTCCTCACGGACTTCGAGGCCAGCAAGCCGTCGGTCGCGGCACTCCCGCTCGGCTCGTTCGACGTCCTCCACCTCGCGTCACATGCGTCGCAGCACGCCACGCGTCCCGACCTCTCCGGCCTCGTGCTGTCACTGGTGGATGAGTCGGGCCGGCCGGTGGATGGACGGCTTCGCCTGCACGAAGTCGTAGGCCTGGCCCTGTCGGGACAGACCGTCGTGCTGAGCGCCTGCCAGACCGTGATCGGCCCCGACCTGCGGGGCGAAGGGCTGCAGGGCCTCGCGCGCGGCTTCCTGCAAGCCGGCGCCGGCACGGTGGTGGCGAGCCTGTGGGACGTGGACGACCGCGCCACCATGGTCCTGATGCGTCATTTCTACGAGGCGCTGGTGCGCGACGGGGGCTCGGCCCCACGCGCGCTGGAGCAGGCCCAGCAGCGGATGCGTGCCGACCTGCGGTGGGCAGACCCTCGTCACTGGGCCGGATTCGTGGCGCTGGGCACGCTGGAATGAGCGCCGGTCGTCCCGTGGCCGGCGAGCCACTCCGGCGGTTGCTGCAACGCCTGGGCCCCTCCGAGGACGCAGCGGGCGACGCCTACGAGGCCCTGCGGCGTCTCCTCTGTCGATACTTCGAGGTGCGAGCCGCAGTCGATGCCGAGGGCCTTGCCGACCAGGTCCTCGACCGCGTGGCGAGGCGCCTGTGCGACGGCGTCGACATCGGCGAGGTGGCAGCGTATGCCCGCGGCGTGGCACGACTGGTCCTGCTCGAGTCGCGCCGCCACGCCACGACCGACCCGCTCCCGTCAGATCCCCCAATGCCGGATGGCGGCGTGGACGCCGAGGATGACGCGGCCGCCGCGTGCCTCGACGGCTGTCTGCGCCGGCTCGAACCGGCCACACAGGCGCACGTGATGGCCTACTACAGCGCCGAGGGGCGAGGGCGCATCGACGGGCGCAAGCGCCTGGCTGCAGAACTTGGCGTGAGCGCCACCGCCCTGCGCCTGCGCATGTTGAGACTGCGCCTGTCCCTCGAGCACTGCGTGCGCGCATGCCTCCGGGGTGCCAGCAAGCGAAACAGTCTGCCTGCAGGGAGCACTGATCGATGACGGACCTGCGCCACGTGCTTCCCCACCCACCCGACCCCTCTCACCTCGAGCGCTATGTCCTCGGCCTGCTCGACGAGCCGGCGTGCGAGGCGATCGAGGAAGACGCGTTCGGCAATCCGGATGTGGCCCTGGCGATCGATGAGGCCGAAACACGGCTGATCGATCGCTACGTCGCCGGCACGCTCGTGCCGGCGCAGAGGGCGTCGGTCGAGCGAGCGTTGGCGGCGCGGCCACGGCTGCGCGAACGCCTGCAGGTCGCCCGGGCGCTGGCCTCCTCGCCCAGCACGCGAATCGCCGGCGGGGGCTGGTGGCTGCCTCTCGCGGCCGCGGCCGCGATCCTGGTGGCGGCAGGCGTGTGGAACGCGCGGACGCTGACGCCGCAGGACGAGGTGGCGCCACAGGCGCAGGCCGAGCCAGGACAGGGCGCGAGCGCGCCCGACCACCCCGACCACCCCGTCGAGACGCCGCCTGTCGGGACTGAACCTGGCGTGCCGCCGGCCCCGGCGCCGCCACCACCCGTGGCCGTCGCGCCGCGGCAGCCGGTGCGGTCCGTCTTTGCCGTCACTCTGCCGGTCGGGGTCTCGCGCAGCGCAGCGCCGACCCCAGTCGACGTCCAGTCGTCTGCCACACACGTCGAGTTGCGCGTGCCTGTCGCGCCAGGCGACGACTACCCGCGTTACCGGCTAAGCGTCAGCGATGCGCGCGGACGCGAGATCGGCGCAGCCACCGTGCCCACGCTGTCGGCCTCTCGCACGGTGTCGATCGTCGTCGAACGCCGTGTGCTGCCGGACGGCGCGTACGACGTCGCCGTCGAAGGTCTCGACGCGCAGGGGACTCCCGAGCCCCTCGCCTTCCTCCAGGTGCGCGTGACTGGACGGCCATAGGGCGGCTCCCGCCGTCGCCAGCCGGCTTCGGCGGCAAGCGGAGAGCCGGCCCTGCCTTCTCCCGAGCGGGACGCACGCGAAACAGATCGGGGTGGCGGATCACTCCAGCTGACGCCACCGCTGTGGGTGGCGCCCACGGAGAGTCCCGAGCCCCGTCTGCGCTGCGCCTCTGCACTGCGCCGCCTGCAAGGAGAAGGTCGATGACATGCGCCAACACCAGTGCTTTCTTGCGCGCGGCGATCCGTCCCGCGCTGCTCGTCGCCGCGTGGCTCGCGTCCGCGAGCGGGGCCAACGCCGGGCTCATCGGCAATCAGGTGCGCTGGAGCTTCGGTGCCGGGACGGTGGACACCATCGCCTTCGACCGAGGCACGCGTGTGGCCTCGGCCGCCGCCCAGGAGTTCCAGCCACAGGCACTGAACGACTTCGCGGTCGATCTCGGCGGCAGCGTCATCCGCATGGACTACATCGGCGTCTTCGCCCCGACCCAGTTCCTGGGTGGCGACTTCCAGGGGTTCGGGTTCACCGACACGAACGGCACGATACCCGACATCAGCGGCGTCCAGCTCAGCGCCAGCACCAACGTCGCCGGCCTCGATGCGACGCGGGTCACCTTCGATGCCAACGGCATCTACATCAATCTCGATGGCCTGACCGTCAACTTCACGAATGTCATCGAGGTCGAGGTGCAGTTTGCCGGTGCGGACCCCGACGCGTTCCTCGGGCAAGAGGTTCGGTGGACGTATGACGTCGGTACGCCGGGCACCGTCGCCATCGATCGTGGCACGCGCGTGGCCTCGACAGTCCCCCAGGAGTTTCGGCCGCAGCCTCTGAACGACTTCGTCGTCGACCTGGCCGACGACTTCATCCGGATCGACTACTTCGGTGTCTTTGCCCCGACCCAGTTCCTGGGCGGCGGCTTCCAAGGGTTCGTGTTCAGCGACGCCAATGGCACCGTCCCCGACATCATCGGCGCCAGCCTCGACCCCCTCACGAACGTCGCCGGACTCGACGCTGGCCGATTGGGCTTCGATGCCAACCACGTGTACCTGAATCTCGATGGGCTGACCTGGAACTTCCGCGACCTCGCGCGGGTGGACCTGCAGTTCGCAGCGCAGGTCCCAGACGCTTCGCCGTTGGCGCTGGCCGCGATAGGCTACGGGGTCGTCGGCCTGGCACGGCTGCGCGCCCGCCGTCGTTGAGCGGCGGCCCCTACCTTCTCCCGACGAGGCGCACGCGAAACAGATCGGGACCGCGGGTCACTCCATGGTGAGGCCACTCCTGCGGGTGGCTCCAGGAGTGACCCATGTCCCGTGCCCGCCTGCTCGCGCTCATCGCGTTTGTCCTTCTGGCCCTGCCTGAACCAGTCCGCGCACTCGAGTGCACCTACACGAGTTCCGGCCTCTGGAGCGACCCGACGCACTGGTCGTGCGGCGTCGTCCCTGGCAACGGCGACCACGCGATCCTCCCGGGCGGCCGCCTTGTCACGGTCGACGCGCCAGTCACGGTTGATGCCCTCACGCTCAGCGGCGTGCAGCTCACGGTCGCCGCGACGCTGACGGTGACCACCACCTTGACATGGCAGAGCGGGTTCGTCATCGGCGGCAACGGGGCGGCGATGGTGCTGGCCGCCGGGTCCACGAGCACGCGGACGGGCGGCACGCTGCACACCAACGCCGTCCTCGAGAACCGCGGCACGATGACCTACACCGGCGCGCTCCCCAGCGGGTCGGGCACATTCGACAACAGCGGCACGGGGCTGCTCGTGCTGGCCGGGACGCTCGCCAGTGAGCGCATCGTCAACAGCGGCATCGTCCGGAAGACGACCGCTTCCACATGTGTGCTTACCGGCCGTGTCGAGTCATCCGGCACCCTCGACGTGCAGGCCGGCACGCTGGTGCTCAACGGCACGGGCGGTCCAAATGTGATCGCCGGGCCGGTCGTCGTGGGCGCTGGCGCGACGCTGCAGAGCACCGGGGCAGGCGTCACGACGAACTACACGGCAGGTGCCTCTATCGCGGGTGCCGGAGCCCTCGTCGTCGGCAGCAACCAGAACATCGTCGCCGACACCACGTGGTCGGTCGCCTCGGTCACGCTGTCGGGCGGCTCGCTGACCACCGTCTCGGGCGACCTCACCATCACGGGCTCGTTCGCCTGGACCGGCGGCTTCATCGTCGGCGGCAGCAACCGCAGGGTCGTTCTCGCGACGACGGTGACCGGTATGCGGACCGGCGGCACGCTGCACACCGACGCCATCCTCGAGAACCGCGGCACGATGACCTACACCGGCGCGCTCCCGAGTGGCTCGGGCACATTCGACAACGTCAGCCCGGGGCTGCTCGTGCTGGCCGGGACGCTCGCCAGTGAGCGCATCGTCAACAGCGGCATCGTCCGGAAGACCACGGCCGCCACGTTCACGCATGGACACACGCTTGCATCGACGGGCACGCTGCACGTGCAGGAGGGCACGCTCGTCCTCAGCGGCGGCGCGAACACCGTCGGGGGTGCCCTGAACGTCGGCGACGGCACCGTGCTCAGGCTCAACAACAGCAGCACGCTGCAGGCGGGGCTCACCTTCACCGGCACGGGCGTGCTCGAGTTCGCCGCCACGGTGCAGGTGTTGTCCGCCTATGCACATCCTGGCCTCACGCGCGTTGTCGGCAGTCAGGCGGTGTTCGACAACGCCGCGTCGGTGACCTTCGCCGCGCTGACGCACACGGGTGGATTCCTCGACATCCAGCGCCCGACGGCGACAATCACCGGCCCCTTCACGCGCACGGGCGGGACGCTGCGCACGAGCGGCAACACGCTGACGTTTGCCGGTACGGGCGCGCAGTTACTCGATCTGTCCGTGGCCTCCACGTTTGCCAACCTCGCGGTCTCGCCGGCGACGACCCTCGTCGAGGTGCAGGCGGCCAACAACGCCAGCGTCAGCGGCACGCTGACGAACCTCGGCGTGATCCGCAAGACGCGATCGATGGCAGGCGGGTCGAACGCCTTCGGCCTGACGGGTGCCCTCCTGAACGTGGCGGCGCTCGGGTCGTTGTCGAGCGTCCAGATCGACCGCCGAGACGTGACGCATCCCTCGGCAGGCCCCGAGCAGCAGACCGGGCGGTACTGGACGATGACGCCCGTCGGCGCGGGGTTCGACCTCAGCGTGACGCTGCCGCACGCGGTCGCCGATCATCAGAGCACCTCGGCGTGCCGGTTCACCGGCGCCGCCTGGGACTGCGCGCGCACGTCCTCGGCCGCCGGACAGGTCACCCGTGCCGGCGTCACCACGCTCTCCGACTGGGCGGTCGGCGTCGGCGCCGGCCAGACGTACTCGATCACGGGCACGATCCAGTTGAACGGCGCCACGCCCATGAGTGGCGTCAGCGTGCAGCTGTCGGGCGCGAGCACCGCCTCGACCACCACCAACGCGTCGGGTGTCTACACCTTCAGCGGGTTGTCGGCGGGCACGTACACGGTCTCGCCGTCGGTGGCAGGTCACGTGTTCACGCCGACCACGCGGACGTTCAC
Source organism: Luteitalea sp. (assembly GCF_022842525.1). Taxonomy (NCBI): domain Bacteria; kingdom Pseudomonadati; phylum Acidobacteriota; class Vicinamibacteria; order Vicinamibacterales; family Vicinamibacteraceae; genus Luteitalea; species Luteitalea sp. Next base: position 61,268 of record NZ_JALHPM010000005.1, on the reverse strand, counting down.
GTCGATTGCCGCCAACCAGACGGGCAACTTCACGGGCGAGAAAGTGTGGGCCATCACCGGGACGGTCCGCGACCTGAACGACACCGGCGTCGCGGGCGTCGCCGTGAACGTGACCGGCTCGGCGACGCGCGCGACGGTGACCAACGCCGACGGCGAATATGCGTTCGCCGACCTGCCCGATGGCGGCACGTACACGGTCACACCCACGCAGCCGTCGTTCGTCTTCACGCCACAGAGTCAGGTCTTCGCCAACCTGGCCAGCGACCGCGTCGCCGCGTTCTTCCTGGCCGAAGTCGGCAGCTTCACGCGCTACTTCGCCGAGGGCGCGACGAGTGCGTTCTTCGAGACCGAGATCGCGCTGCTCAACGCGACCGGGCAGGCCACGACGGCCACGCTGACCTTCCTCAAGGGCGACGGGACGACGGTGGCGCACGACGTGCCGCTGGCCGGGCTCGCGCGGGCCACGGTGACTCCGAAGCAGCTACCCGGGCTCGACAACGCCGAGTTCTCGACCGTGATCACGTCCAGTCAGCCCGTGATCGCCGACCGCACCATGCGCTGGGACGCGCGCGGCTACGGCAGCCATGCAGAGACCAGCATCGCCGCACCGGCGCTCGAGTGGTACCTCGCGGAAGGCGCCACGATCGGCGGGTTCAACCTGTTCTACCTGCTCCAGAACCCGAACCCGACAACGGCCAGCGTCGAGGTCACGTACCTGCTGCCGGCGCCGCAGGCCCCCATCGTCAAGGCATACACGATCACGCCGAATACGCGCTTCAACATCTGGGTGAATCTCGAGGCGCCGGAGCTGGCCGCAGCGGAAGTCTCGGCAGTCATCCGAGGCACCAATAACATTCCGGTCATCGTCGAGCGGGCGATGTACCGCAACAACGGAGGCCGGACGTTCGACGCCGGCCACGAAAGCGCCGGCGTCACGGCACCAGCCACCGAGTGGTTCCTCGCGGAGGGCGCGACCGGCGACTACTTCGACCTGTTCGTCCTCATCGCCAATCCCCAGACGACGCCAGCGCAGGTCAGCGTCGACTACCTGCTGCCCGGGGGCACGGTCCTCACCAGGACCTACAGCGTGGCGCCGCAGAGCCGCTTCAACATCTGGGTGGACTTCGAGGACCCGCAGTTGGCCAGCACCGCGGTGTCGGCGCGCGTGCGCTCCACCAACGCCGTGCCCATCATCGTCGAGCGCGCGATGTGGTGGCCGGGCGACGGCAGCACGTGGCACGAGGGCCACAACAGCGCCGGCGCCGAGCGCACGAGCACCAAGTGGGGCCTGGCCGACGGGCAGGTCGGAGGTCCGTTCAGCGTCGAGACCTACATCCTGATCGCGAACACGTCGTCCACGGGCGGCACGGCGCAGGTGACGCTGGTCTTCGAGGACGGCACGACGGCGGTGCGCCAGATCACCCTGCTTCCCAACAGCCGCGAGAGCGTGCCCGTGAGCCTGACGTTCCCGGAGGCGGCGGGTCGGCGGTTCGGCGCCGTGGTCGAGAGCTTCGGCCCGCCCGCTCCCGAGATCGTCGTGGAGCGGGCCATGTACGGCAACGCGGAGGGCGTCGTCTGGGCCGCGGGATCGAACGTCGTCGGGACGCGCCTGAGGTGAGCGCGGCGCACCCACGAGGGGCACTCGACGTGCCCCCCGCGCCGGGTGCGGGGCCGGCGACCGGCCGGCTTACGGCAGGAACGGGAACAGCGTCTTGATGTCGGCCGCCGAGGGGCGCTTGCCGTACTCGCAGATCTCGAAGGCCTCGACGTGCTGCACCTTGGCCGCACCTTCCTTGCCGTAGTACTTCTCGAGAGCCGCACGCATGGTCGGCGAGATGTTGCCGGCGCGGTCCTTCTTCAGCCACTCGCGGCGCGCCTTGACGTCCTTGGGCACCTGGTCGAGGCGGCCGGAGTGCCACGGCAGCCACTCGTAGAACTGCGACACGTGCGCGTCGAGCGCGTCGATCTTCTTCTCGAAGGTGTCGGTGATGTCGACCGCGATGTCGGGCGAGAACACGTTGGGCTTCTGGAAGCCGTCCTGGTAGTAGAGGAAGACCGGGTTCTTGGTCAGCGCCGGCACGTGCGTGAGGATGTTGGGCACGGTCACCATGAACGCCGCGTCGCCGAGCAGCACGCCGGTGTAGCGATGGTCCGGGTGATAGTCGTTGGGGCGGGGGCCGAGGACGAGATCAGCCTTCACTTCGCGGATCTGCGCGATCATCTGCTCGCGCACCTTCAGGCTCGGCACCAGTTCGCCATCGTGGTTGTCGAGCACGACGTACTCGATGCCCAGACGGCGGCCCACTTCCTGCGCCTCCGCCCGACGACGGGCCGCGAGCACGCCGCCGCCCATCTCGTGATGTCCCGCATCGCCGTTGGTCACGGACACGAAGCGGACCTTGTGGCCGAGGGCCACCCACTTGGCGGCGGTGCCGGCCGAGCGGATGTCGCAGTCGTCGGGATGCGCCCCGAACATGATGATGCTCAGCTTGCCCGCCGGGGCAGGCTGGGCGGACGCAGTCGGTGCAGCGGCCAGAACCATGGCCAGCGCGGGGAACAACAGGGATGCTCTGAGACGCACGGGGGACTCCTGAGAGAGGGGCACGGCCCGGAGGGCCGCCGCGGGAAGGCTACAACGGACCCGGCACAGCCGTCGACCTTCAGGTCGACGGCTGTGCTATCAAGGTGGCTGGAGTTCCCAGACCCATGCGTACCCTGCTCGCCCTTGCCATGACCGCACCGCTCATCGCCACGGCCGGCGCGCCGGCCACCGCCCAGACCGCGGCCCCGGCAGCCCCCGCCTCGTACCCCGAGACCCGGAAGGATCCCCAGGTCGACGACTACTTCGGCACGAAGGTCGCCGACCCGTACCGCTGGCTCGAGGACGACAACGCCGCCGACACGAAGGCATGGGTCGAGGCCCAGAACGCCGTCACCTTCGGCTATCTCGACAAGATTCCTGGGCGCGACACCCTCAAGCAGCGGCTGACCACGCTGTGGAACTACGAGCGCTACGGCCTGCCCCGCAAGCGCGGTGCGCACTACGTGTTCACCCGCAACGACGGCCTCCAGAACCAGGCCGTCTACTACCGGACCCGCAGCCTCGACGCACCGCCCGAGGTGCTCCTCGACCCCAACACGCTGTCGGCCGACGGCACCATCGCCGTGGGCAGCACCACGTTCTCCGACGACGGCCGGTACATGGCCTACTCGTTGTCGGAGAGCGGCTCGGACTGGATTCGCTGGAAGGTCCGCGAGGTCGCCACGGGCAACGACCTCGCCGACGAGGTGCGGTGGTCGAAGTTCTCCGGCGCCGCCTGGCTGAAGGACGGCTCGGGCTTCTACTACAGTCGGTACGACGCGCCGAAGCCCGGCGAGGCGCTCACCGGCGTCAACAAGAACCAGAAGGTCTATTTCCACAAGATCGGGACGCCACAGGACGCCGATACGCTGGCCTACGCCCGCCCCGACCGCCCCGACTGGGGCCTCGGCGCCGAGGTCACCGACGATGGCACGTACCTGCTGATCTACCAGAGCGAAGGCACCGACCCGAAGAACCGCATCTTCGTGAAGGACCTGACGAAGGCCGGCAGTCCCGTCCAGCCCTTCCTCGACGCCTTCGACGCCTCCTACACCGTCGTGGGCAACGACGGCGCGACGTTCTACGTGCTGACCAACCAGGGTGCGCCGCGCAAGCGCCTCGTCGCCATCACGCTCGGCCAGGCGACGCCGTCCGCCTGGAAGACCCTGATCGCCGAAGGGCCGAAGCAGGACGTGCTCGACGACGTCACGATGATCGGCAACCAGTTCGTGACGACGTGGCAGATCGACGCCCAGAACCGCATCCGCATTCACGGCCTCGATGGCGCGCTGCGACACGAGGTGGCCCTGCCGACGATCGGGGCGGTGAGCGTCTCTGGCCGCCGCGAACAGCCCGAGGGCTTCTACGCGTTCGCGTCGTTCGCCTACCCGACGGCCATCTTCCGGCTCGACGCGGCCACCGGGCGCAGCACGCTGTTCCGCCAGCCGAAGGTCGCCTTCGACCCGACGCAGTACGAGACGACGCAGGTGTTCTACCCGTCGAAGGACGGCACCCGCATCCCGATGTTCATCACCCACAAGAAGGGGCTGACGAAGAACGGCACCAACCCGACGTACCTCTACGGGTACGGCGGCTTCGACATCTCGCTGACGCCGTCGTTCTCGCCGGCCAACCTGGCATGGATGGAACTGGGCGGCATCTACGCGGTGGCCAACCTGCGCGGTGGCGGCGAGTACGGCAAGGCCTGGCACGACGCGGGCCGCCTGACCAACAAGCAGAACGTCTTCGACGACTTCATCGCCGCGGCCGAGTACCTGATCGCACAGAAGTTCACGTCCTCGCCGAAGCTGGCCATCGGCGGCGGCAGCAACGGCGGCCTGCTCGTCGGCGCCGCCATGACGCAGCGCCCAGATCTGTTCGCGGCAGCGCTGCCCGCGGTGGGCGTGATGGACATGCTGCGCTTCCACCGCTTCACCATCGGCTGGGCGTGGAAGTCGGACTACGGCAGCTCGGAGACGAAGGAGGGCTTCGACGTCCTCTACAAGTATTCGCCGCTGCACAACCTGAAGCCGGGCACCGCGTATCCGGCCACGATGGTGACGACGGCCGACCACGACGACCGCGTCGTGCCTGCCCACAGCTTCAAGTTCGCGGCCGCGCTGCAGGCGGCCCACACGGGCCCGCAGCCGGTCCTGATCCGGATCGAGACCAAGGCCGGCCACGGCGCCGGCAAACCCACGAGCAAGCAGATCGAGGAGGCCGCCGATCGGTGGGCCTTCTTGAGAGCAAACCTTCGATAATTTGAAATTCGAGATTTGAAATTCTGGCGGGGCGCGGCTTCGCCGACGCCCCGCGGAATATCTCGAGCGAGCGAGGGCCGAGGGCCGAGCCGCCGGGAATTTCGAAGTTCAAATTTCGAATTACGAAGCGGGCTGGAACAGCAGCCCCGTCTCCTTCAGCACCGGGTCGTCGATCGACGCCATCCACTCGCGCAGCCGTCGCTCCATCGAGCGGCGGCGGTCGCGCTGGTCGGGGGCGCCCCAGAGGTTCTTGCGCTCGTCCGGATCGCTCTCAAGGTCGAACAGCTGATCCTTCGTGGTCGTCCCGTACGAGCGCACCAGCTTGAAGCGAGTCTCGCGAATCATGCGCAGGTGGGCGATCGCGTAGTGGTGGATGTCGTACTGCCCGAACACCGCATCGCGCCACTGCGGCACCGTCTCGCCGCGCAGGAGCGGCGTGATGTCGCGGCCGTGCCGCGGGGCCTCTGCCGGCATCGGCACGCCCGCCAGTGACAGCAGCGTCGGGTAGAGATCCTCGAAGGTCACCATCTCGTCCACGACGCGGCCGGCGCCGGTGACGCCCGGTCCCCGCACCAGGAACGGCGGACGCAGCGACGTGTCGAACATGTTCGGCATCGTCGGTCCCGGCACGCCGCCGACGATCCAGGTGCCGTTGCCCTTGGTGTGCAGGCCGTGATGCCCGATGTTGTAGCCGTGGTCGCTCGTGAAGACGACCATGGTGGTGCGGTCCAACCCGGACTGCTGCAGACGATCGAGCAGACGGCCGACGTTGCGATCGATGGAGTGGATGCTGCCGTAGTGCTCGCGCGTCCACTGCCGGACCTGCGCCTGATCGAGTCCCGGAAAGATCGGAATGGCGACCTGGGCGTCGCGAAACGGGGCCATGTCCTGCTCGGGGACGGGCCCGTACGGCAGGTGCGGCGCGCGGTAGTGCACCGACAGCGCGAACGGGCCGCCGGCTTCGCGCGCGAGGAACGCCAGCGCGGCGTCGGTGATGACGTCGGGTTCGGCGCCGGGGAACTCGCGGACCACGCCGTTGTCCTCGAGCTTCGGGTTCATGGGCGTGGACCCGCCGGCGAGGAACCCGAGGAAGTGCCCGTAGCCGTGGCGGGTCGGATGGAACTCGGGCGCGGTCCCGAGGTGCCACTTCCCCACCAGGCCGGTGCGGTAGCCGGCGCGCTGCAGCGCCTCGGCCCAGGTCGTGGTCTCTGGCGGCAGCCCGAGACCGGCCTCGCCTTCCTGCGGCGAAATCCAGTCGGTGATGCCGACCTCGGTGCCGTACCGGCCCGACAGTATCGTGGCGCGACTCGGGGAACAGACCGGTGACGGCGTGAAGACCCGCGAGAACCGCACGCCTTCCTGCGCGAGCCTGTCGATCTGCGACGTCTTCGAGTCCGGGTTGCCGTAGGAGGTCAGGCTCCAGTTGGCCTGGTCGTCGGTGACGATGACCAACAGGTTGGGTCGACGGGAGTCGGGGCCCTGGCTGGGGTAGGGCCGGCTCTCCGAGCCGGCCGTCAGCCGGTCGTGCGTGGAGACCGTCGCCCCCGCCGCGAGCAGGGCCAGGGCCGCCACGGCGGGCAAGGCGAGGCGCGCGGCACGCCTCACGCCTGTGCCCGCTTCAGCGCGTCGCGCGTGAGCGCCTGCACCGCCAGCACCATCGACTTCAGGCCCAGGCCCTTGCCCATCGAGATGTTCTGGCGGAAGACGCGCTCGACGATCTCCGTGTCGAGCGCGAGCACGTCCTCGGCGGGCTGCCCCGAGTAGACCTTGTCCAGGATCACCGCCAGCGCCTTGGCCGAGATGCCACTCGGGTTCTCCACGGCGAAGTGCAGCGACACGGTCCGATCAGGGTGCAGCGTCACCCACACGTAGGCCTCGGACTCGCACTGCGGCACCTGATGGCTCTTCGGCCAGGGCGGCGTGGCCACCTCCGGCGGCACGGTGGCGAACTTGTCGGCAAAGCCGATCAGCAAGTCCGCCCTGCCGGAGGGATCCGCGAACATGTCCAGCGTCTCCTGCAACTCCTCGAGCTTCTCTTTCGTCGTCATCTCTCGGCCTTCGTCATACGGCCCTCGGCCGCGTCCCCTCACGTCGGGTAGGGCCCACGTGGGTAAGGCCACGTCGGGTAGGGCCCGTTCTCCGAACGGGCCGTCACATCACGCGATGACGGACGGCTCGGAGAGCCGTCCCTACCCTTCTTCGGGTCCCTTGGCGACAGGGACGCCGACGAGGTTGCCCCATTCGGTCCAGCTGCCGTCGTAGTTCCGGATGTGGTCGAACCCGAGCAGGTACTTCAGCGTGAACCAGGTGTGGCTGCTGCGCTCACCGATGCGGCAGTAGGCGATCGTCTCCTTCGACGGGTCCAGCTGCTTCTCCCCGAGGTAGATGGCCTTGAGCTGCTCGGCGTCCTTGAACGTGCCGTCTTCCGGGTTGATGGCGCGGGCCCACGGCACGCTCTTCGCCCCGGGGATGTGCCCGCCACGCATCGCGCCTTCCTGCGGGTACTCCGGCATGTGCAGCTTGGCGCCCGTGTACTCGTCGGGCGATCGCACGTCCACGAGCTGTCCACCGGCCTCGCTGTGGGCGAGCACCTGCGCGCGGAACGCGCGATGCGCCGCGTCGTCACGCGCCGACGGCACCGGATAGGTCGAGGCCGCGTACGTCGGGACCTCGCGCGTCAGCGGACGCCCGTCCTTCTCCCACTTCAACCGGCCGCCGTCGAGGATGCGGGCGTTGGTGTGGCCGAACAGCTGGAAGACCCAGAACGCGTAACAGGCCCACCAGTTGTTGCGATCGCCATACAGGACGACGGTCGTGTCGGGGGTGATGCCGAACCGCGAGACGAGCGCGGCGAAGTCGGCGGCGGCGATGTAGTCGCGGCGCAGCGGGTCGTTCAGGTCGCTGGTCCAGTCGATCTGCACGGCACCGGGGATGTGCCCGGACGGGTAGACCAGCGGATCTTCGTTGGATTCCACGAGGCGGACCTGCGGATCCTGCAGATGCTCGGCGACCCACTCGGTCGACACGAGGGCATCGGGATGGGCATAGCCCTTGTTGGCGATCGTCATGTATGGCTCCAGGGGACTTCCGAATGGCAACGCGTCAGCATGGCACAGGCGCCGATCACTCGGCCTCCTGCCGCCTGGCCCCGATGACGAATGTGACGAGCCCGACGGCGAGGAGGATCGCGCACGGGCCGGCCATCTCGGCTGGACCGAAGTCGCGCCAGATCGCGCCCTCGAGCGCCAGAATCGCCCAGCGGACCGGGCTGAGGTAGCCAAGCGTCGCCAGCCACGGCGGCATGAACATCAGCGGCATCATGGCTCCGCCCAGCAGGAACAACGGCATCATCACCGCCGGCCCCATGCCGCCGATGCCCTGCTCGGTGCGCGCCAGCGAGGCCAGCAGCAGGATGATGCCGACAAAGGCCACCGCCGTGCTGACGATGGCCAGCAGCAGCAGGCTCCACGACGAGGCGCGGACGCCGAACGCCGCCACGCCGAGCACCATCAGCAGGCACTCGACGATGCAGATGGCCAGGAGGGCGGCGAGCGACTTGCCGGCCAGAACCTGCCCGCGCGAGAGCGGCGAGACGTGCAGGCGGACGAGGGTGCCCCGCACCCGCTCGGACGCGAAGGTGGTGCCGAAGGCCATGACGCAGCCGAACACGGCCCACAGCATCGCCTGCGGGAAGGTCAGGTCGTAGCCGTTGCGCGGCCCGACGCGCTGCCGCTCCAGGTCCTCGTTGGTGATCCGCAGCGGTTCCCAGGCAGCCGCGCCACCCTGGGCGTCGCCGCCCGGGGCGAGCTGCGCCGCATCGGGCGTCGCGAGGAAGGTGTCGAGCTGGCCGAGGAATGCCTCGAGCCCAGGGCTGGTGCCGGGGCCCGCGGTCTTCAGGTCGCCAAGCGCCTTCTGCACGTTCTCGCGACTGCCGGCCGGGTCCGTGAACATCGACTGCATCCGCTCGGCGCCCTGCTGCATGAGCAGACCCTCGAGCATGCCGCGCTCGGCCTGCCGGCTCGGGTCGGTGTAGACCTGCACCTCCGGCGGCGTGCCGTAGAACATCCGCGACGACGCCTCCCCGAAGCCCGGGCGCAGGATGATCGCCGCCGTCCGCTGGCCCTTGCGCACCGCCTCGAGGGCCTCGGGCCGGGTGCCGCGGATCGCCTCGAACGTGTCGCGCGCGATCAGGCGATCGGCGAAGACCTTCGACGTCGGCGTGTTGTCCTCGTCGACCACGACCACGGGCAGCCTGGGCGTCGTGCGGTTGCTGCCGCCGAACAGCATGCCGAACAGCACCGCCACGCAGACGGGCCAGATGAAGGTGAAGAACAGCGAGGCACGCTGGCGGCTGAACGTCCGCAGGTCCTTGATGGCGATGGCAAGCATGGCTGACATGACAGGTCCTCAGTCGCGCAGGGTGCGCCCGGTGAGCGTCAGGAACACCTGTTCCAGCGTGGGCTCGTCCACGCGGAACGACTCGACCGGCGCCTCGAGCGAGAGGCGATTGAGTTCGGCCAGCGGATCGCGCGTCTGCACCACGACCTCCCGTCCCGGCAGCCGCACGTGCAGGGTCGGGGTGCCGCCGAGCGACTGGATGAGCGCAGGCACGGTGTCGAGCGCGAGAACGCGGCCGGCATCGATGATCGCGACGCGGTCGCACAGCCGGACGGCTTCCTCCATGTAGTGCGTGCTGTAGACGAGCGTCCGGCCCTGCGCGCGCAGCGCTTCGATGCTGTCGAAGATGGCGTTGCGCGACTGGGGATCGACGCCGACGGTCGGCTCGTCGAGCAGCACCAGGTCGGGCTCGTGCAGGACGGCGGCCGCGATGTTCAGGCGCCGCTTCATGCCGCCGGAGTAGGTCTCCACCCGATCGCGACGTCGGTCGCCGAGGCCGACGAACGCCAGCGACGCATCCACCCGCGCCTTCAGGAGCGCCCCCGACAGTCCGTACAGCTGCCCGAAGAACACGAGGTTCTCCTCGGCACTCAGCAGGTCGTACACGGCGAGATTCTGCGGCGCCAGCCCGAGACGACGACGCGCCTCGGGATTGGACGGCGATCCGTGCTGACCGATGGCGACCGTGCCGGCATCGGGCCGCAGCAGCCCCGTCGCGACGTGCATCGTCGTGCTCTTGCCCGCACCGTTGGGCCCGAGCAGACCGAGGATCTCGCCGGGTCGGACCTCGATCGACAGGTCGTCGACCGCGACACGAGGGCCGTAGCGCTTCACGATGTGGGAGAGCACGAGCATGGCTGCCCTGATGGTACGGTGTCCCGCCGCCGCGGGGTCCCGGCCGCCCCTCGCTATCGGCCAGCAGCGCCCAGCCTCGGTGAGCAGCGCCGCCGTGCCCTATGCTTGGCGGATGCGTCGCATCACGGTCGTGTTCCTGCTCACCCTGGGCCTCGCTGTGCCCGGCATGGCTCAGTCCTTCCGCCCGGAGTTCACGGGCACGCACGCCGTCGTCGCGGCTGGGCGCAGCTACACGGCCGACGCCGGTGCCGAAGTGATGGGCGCCGGCGGCAACGCCGTCGATGCCGGGGTCGCCGCGGTCTTTGCGGCCGCGGTCGTGGAGATCTCGCACTTCGGCCTCGGCGGCGAGGCGCCGATGATCATCTACCTCGCGAAGACGCGCGAGGTGGTGGTGATCAACGGCCAGGGCACCGCGCCACAGGCGGCGACGCCCGCGATGTTCGCCGGCAGGACGTCCATTCCCGCCAACGGCCCCCTGGCGGCGACCGTCCCGGCCGTCGTCGATGCCGCAACCCTGGCGCTCGCGCGCTACGGGACGCGATCGCTGGCCGAGGTGCTGGCGCCCGCCATCCGCCTGGCCGACGGCTTCCCGATGTACGAGTTCCTGAGCCGGTACCTGGCGAGCGAGCGCCGGGGCTCGGAGCCGTACGCCGACACCATGCGGACGTATTACCCGGAGGGACGCGTCACCAGAGCCGGCGAGACGTTCCGCCAGCCCAATCTCGCGCGAACGCTGCGCATGCTGGTCGACGCCGAGGCCGCCGCCCGCGCCGCCGGCGCCACCCGCGTCGAGGCCATCGGCCGGGCCCGCGATGCCTTCTACACCGGTGACTTCGCGCGGCGACTCACCGCAGCAGTCACCAGGGATGGCGGCGTGATGACCGCGGACGATCTCGCGAGCTACCGCAGCAAGGTCGAACCGGCCTACAGCGTCACCTATCGCGGCTACACGGTGCACAAGGCCGGCCCGTGGAACCAGAGTCCCGTGCTCCTCCAGACCCTCAACCTGCTCGAGGGCTTCGACCTCAAGGGCATGGGCCACCTGAGCGCGGACAGCATCCACGTGATGACCGAAGCCATGAAGCTGGCCTACGCCGACCGCGATCGGTACTACGGCGACCCGGACTTCGTGAGTGTGCCGATGACCGGCCTGCTGTCGAAGGCGTACGCGACGCAGCGGCAGGCGCTCATCGACATGACGCGGGCCAGTCTCGAGCAGCGGCCGGGCAGCCCGGGGCCGTTTGATTCGGGCACGCCAATTTCAGAATTTCAGAATTTCATCAACGACCCGCACACGACGCGCATCGGCGCGACCGGCGAGTCGGGCGATACGACGGCCATCGAAGTCGTGGACAAGGACGGCAACCTCTTCTCCGCCACGCCCTCGTCCGGCTGGCTGCTCGGCGGCGCCTACGTCGCGGGCGACACCGGAGTGCCCATGAGCAACCGGATGCAGGCCTTCCGGCTCGAACCCGGCAGCCCGAACATCATTGCCGGCGGCAAGCGGCCCCGGACGACGCTGACGCCGACCATCGTGACCAAGGACGGCGCCCCCGTGCTGGCGATCGGCACGCCGGGCGGCGACAGCCAGGACCAGCAGATCCTGCAGGTGCTGGTCAACGTCATCGATTTCGGCATGCCCCTGCAGGCCGCGGTGGACTCGGCGCGGTTCAACACGCTGTCGATCCAGAGCTCCTTCGGGGAACACCGCATCGAACCCGGCGTGCTGGAAGTGGAGCGCGGCGTGTCCGAGGCCGTGCGCCAGGATCTGGAACGCCGCGGCCATCGACTCAGACTCTATCCAATCGCTTCCTACTCGACGGGCATCGTCGCCGCCGGCGTCGACCCGGCCACCGGCAGGCTCCGCGGCGCGGCCGACGTCCGCCGCGAGCGTGCCGTGGTGGCCTGGTAGCGCTCATCCTGCGCGCCAGCCCGCCGATTGACCGATCTGCTCCCATGGCGGTGCCCATGTCGTCGTTGGCCCGTTCGAATGCGCGATCCGGTCGGTGGCTCTCGCGGGCGTGGTATGCCGTAGGGGTCGTGGTCTGCCTCCTTGGCGGCCTGTCAGGCCCCGTGGGGGCCCAGCCTGCCGGGCCGTTGCCACAGCCCCTGCCGCTCTTCCCGGCGGACAACTGGTGGAACGTCGACGTCAGCCAGGCCCCGCTCGACGGCAACAGCGCCGCCTTCATCGCGTGGATCGGCAACACGCGCGTGCATCCCGACTGGGGTGCGTCGGCCGGCGACCCCGGCGACCCGACGGCCACGTACGGCATGCCCTACGTGAGCGTCCCGGGCTCGCAGCCCCTCGTGCCCGTCACGTGGGTGGCCTATGGCGACGAGAGTGACGACGGCGCACCCGGTCGGCCTCCGGGCTACCCCATTCCTCCCGAGGCGAAGACGACCGCGAGCTACGTCGAAGGCGGGCAACCGGGCAATGTCGCCGCCAGTGGCGATCGACACCTCCTCATGGTCGACCGCGACAACCGGCTGCTGTACGAGCTGTACCGCGCCCACTGGAACGGCGCGCAGAACCGCTGGGAAGCCGAGTCGGGCGCCATCTTCGACCTGTCGCGCAACGACCGCCGACCTGACGGCTGGACGAGCGCCGACGCGGCGGGGCTCGCGATCATGCCGGGCCTGGCTCGCTACGACGAGGTGTTCGGCACGGCACCCATCCGGCACGCCCTGCGCGTGACGGTCCGCGCGACCAACGGCTACGTGTGGCCGGCCTCGCATCGCGCCGGCAGCACGAACGGCGCCCTGCCGATGGGCGCGCGGCTGCGTCTCAAGGCGAGCAAGGACCTCTCGATCTACCCCGCGCACCTGCAGCGACTGTTCCAGGCGATGAAGACGTACGGCCTGATCGTGGCCGACAACGGCAGCGACATGTACGTCACGGGCACCAACGACCCGCGATGGACCCCGCACATGGACGACATCGTCAGCGCCGTGCACGGGCTGCGGTCCACCGACTTCGAGGTCGTGCAGCTCGGGTGGCAGCCGGCGCCGACGCCGACCGACGGCGACAACGACGGCCTGCCCGACGACTGGGAGCGCGACTATGGTCTCGACCCGACGAGCGGCAGCGGCAACAACGGTGCCTCTGGTGATCCCGACGGCGACGGGCACTCGAACGCGGACGAGCGCGCCGCCGGAACGCATCCGCGCGGGACGGCCACGCGATTGCTGGCCGAAGGGCTGCGGCAGGGCGCGTTTCTCACCCGCATCGCGCTGGCCAATCCGTCGCCGACGCAGACGGCGTACACCCAACTCCGCTTCGAGCGTGACGATGCCGTGGTGGTGCGGGTGGCGAAGCAGGTGCCGGCGTCGCAGCGCGTGACCGTGGACACCGCCACGATTCCGGATCTCCTCGGCCACGCGTTCGCCACGGTCGTGGAGTCAGACGGGTTCGTCGCGGTCGATCGGCTCGTCCAATGGGAGGGCGGCCGGGGCAGCCATGCCGAACACGGCCTGCCCGCCTCGTCCACGTCGTGGTATTTCGCCGAAGGCGCGACGTACCCGGGCTTCTCGCTGTTCTACCTGCTGCAGAACCCCGGCGACACGCCGGCGCACGTCACGATGACCTACCTGCGCGAACCGCCGCTCGCGCCACTGGTGCGCCTGCACGAGGTCCCCCCGCACTCGCGGCTGACGGTCTGGGTGAACGTGGACGAGGCCGGTCCGGCCACGCCCGTCACCGGCGCGGCGTCGTCGGCCACCATCGTCGCCGACGTGCCCATCGTCGCCGAGCGGGCGATGTACCGTTCGGTGCCGGCCGCGTTCGAGGCGGGCCACGCCAGCGCGGGAGCGCCAGCGCTGCGCTCGTCGTGGTACTTCGCGGAAGGACACACGGGGCCGCTGTTCGAGCAGTACCTGCTGCTCGGCAATCCCGGCCCGACGCCCGTGCCCGTGCGTGTGACCTACCTGCTGCCGACGGGCCCCACGCCACCCGTGACCCATGTGGTGGCGCCGCAGAGCCGGCTGACGGTGCTGGTCAACACCGAGGTGCCGGCCCCGGGGGTGTCGCTGGCGGCGACCGACGTGTCGATGGTGCTCGACGCCGATGCGCCGATCGTGGCGGAGCGGGCGATGTGGTGGCCGGGATCGTCGGCGACATGGCGTGAAGCCCACGTCAGTCTCGGCACCGAGCAGACCTGCGCGCGGTGGGCCGTGGCCGAAGGGGAATGGCGCAGCGGCGTCGACACCTACGTGCTCGTGGCCAACACGGGCCTGTCGGCCTCGCGGCTGCGGGCGACGCTGCTCCGGGAGGGCGCGGCCCCGCTCGTGGCGGAGGTGCCCATCGCCGCCGGCGCGAGACAGAACATCGACATCCCCGGGCTGTTTCCAGAGGCATGGGGTACCCGTTTCGGCATGCTGATCGAGCCCGCGCCGGGCGCGTCGGCGGTGGCACCCCTGGTGGTAGAGTGGGCACACTACAGCGATGCGTCCGGCATCCGCTGGAGCGCCGGTGCGGCCGCCCTCGGCACGTGCGTGCCGTGAGGAGCAGGCACCACCGGCACGGGTCGACCCCCTGACAGGTGCGTGTGCATGCGAGTGGCAATCATCGGGGCCGGTGTGGCCGGTCTCAGTTGTGCGAGAGCGCTGTCGGCCGGCGGCGCGACGGTCACGGTCTTCGACAAGGGCCGCGGGCCTGCCGGGCGCATCTCCACACGCCGCGCCGCGGTGCCCTTCGATCACGGCGCGCAGTACGTCACGACGCGTGACGAGGCCTTCCAGGCCGAAGTGGCCCGCCTGATGCTGGAGGACGTGGTCGCCGAATGGTCGCCGCGCATCGTCGCCATCGATCGCATCGGCGGCGCGGCGCGCCCCTCGTCGGACCTGCCGCGATTCGTCGGGGTCCCCGGCATGAACGCCATCGCGCAGGCACTCGCGGCGCCGCTGGATGTGCAGGTCGACGTGACCGTCACCGCCGTGGATCGGGTCGCGGACGGCTGGCACCTCAAGGCCGGCGGCGAGGACCTGCCCCACCGTTTCGATGCGGTCGTCCTCACGGCGCCGCCGGTGCAGACCGCGACCCTGCTGGGGGCGCATCCGCTCGCGGAGAAGGCGGCCGCGGCGCGCATGGCGCCCTGCTGGGCGGTGATGACGTCGTGGGCCGATGCCGTGGACGTGCCCTACGATGCCGCCTTCGTCAACGACGGTCCGCTGGCATGGATTGCCCGTGATGGCAGCAAGCCCGGCCGCCCGCATCCGCACACCTGGGTGCTGCACGCCTCGCCGACGTGGTCCACCGAGCACCTCGAGCAGACGCCGGACGAGGTGCTGCGGATGCTGCTCGACGCCTTCGAGGCCCTCGTCAGGCGACCGCTGCCGACGCTGGCGTTCTCGACCGCTCATCGCTGGCGGTACGCCTACGTCACCTCGGGCATCGAGGATCCGTACCTGTGGGACGCGACGGACCGGATCGGCGCCGCGGGTGACTGGTGCCGCGCCCCGCGCGTGGAGGGGGCCTGGCTGAGCGGCCGGGCTCTCGCCGGCGCGATGCTCGCGTCCTGATCCACGCCTGCTGAGGTCGCGCGCGGTCCCTGCCGCGTATGCTGGAACGCAGCGATGCTGCACGCGACCACCGACGGGCTCTTCTGTGCGGCGGGGGCCTTCCACGTCGATCCGCCGGGCGCCGTCGATCTCGCGGTCGTCACGCATGCGCATGGCGATCACGCCCGTCCTGGTGCCACACGCTACGTCTGCGCGACGCCTGGACTCCCGCTGCTCCGGCAGCGCCTCGGGCCAGACGCCGTGATCGAGGGATGGGCGTACGGCGAGACGCATCGTCTCGGTGACGTCGACGTCTCCCTGCATCCGGCCGGACACGTCCTGGGATCCGCCCAGGTCCGCATCGCCGACGGACGCGAGACCTGGGTCGTCTCGGGCGACTACAAGCGACAGGACGACCCGACGTGCGCGGCCTTCGAGGTGGTGGCCTGCGACACGTTCGTCACCGAGGCGACGTTCGCGCTGCCAATCTACCGCTGGCCCGCCGTCGACGCCGTCGTCGCCGATCTGCGCGCGTGGGTCGCGAGCAATCGGGACGCCGGCCGCCCGACGGTGCTGTTCGCCTACAGCCTCGGCAAGGCCCAGCGGGTGCTGGCGCTGCTCGGCGAGCACGAGCCCGAGCCACCGCTCGTCCACGGCGCCGTGGCAGCGATGACCGCGGCGTACCGTGAGGCGGGCGTGGCGTTGCCCCCGGTCGAAGCGGTGACCGAGGCCACGCGCGGACCCGTGACGCGCGGGCGGGTCGTGCTTGCGCCGCCATCGGCCATGAATACCCCGTGGCTGAAGCGCTTCCCTGACGCGGCCACGGCGATGATCTCCGGCTGGATGCGCGTGCGCGGGGCCAGGCGCTGGAAGGGCGTGGACCGCGGCTTCGTGCTGTCGGACCACGCCGACTGGCCGGCGCTACTCGAGACGATCGCCGCCACGGGTGCCAGGCGCGTGCTCGCCACGCATGGCTACGCCGACGTGCTGGCCCGCACCTGTCAGAGCCGCGGGCTCGATGCCGGCCTCCTCGACGCCCGCGTGTCCGGCGAGGAGGCGTAAGCGTCATGCGACGCTTTTCCGAGCTCTACGCTACGCTCGATCGGACCGCCTCGACCAACGCGAAGGTGGCCGCCCTCGAGGCCTACTTCCGGGAGGCGCCTCCGGAAGATGCCGCGTGGACCGTGCACTTCCTCGCCGGTCGACGCCTGCTCCGCCTCCTCCCCACGAAGCTCGTGCGCGAGTGGACGATGGACATGACGGACATCGAGCCGTGGCTGCTGGAGGAGTCGTACGGGGCGGTGGGGGATCTGGCAGAGACGGTCGCGCTCCTGCTGGACGCCGTGCCGCCGGACGGCGACGAGCGGGGCGTGCCGCTCCACACCTGGATCGAAGAGCGGCTCGAGGGCCTGCGCGGACTGCCCCCCGAGGCGCAGCGCGAGAACGTGGTGCGCTGGTGGCGCGGTCTGCCGTCGTTCGAGCGCTTCCTGCTCAACAAGCTGCTGACCGGCGAGATGCGCGTCGGCGTCTCGCAGACGCTCGTGGTACGAGCGCTCGCGGCAGTCGCGGGTGTGGACACCGACGTCATGACGCATCGGCTGATGGGCCAGTGGGCACCGTCGGCCGCGACCTTCCAGGCGCTCATGGCCCCGGATGCGGCGACAGACGAGGCGTCCCGGCCCTACCCGTTCTGCCTCGCATACCCGTTCGACCAGGCGATCGAGGTGCTCGGATCTCGGGCCGACTGGCAGGTCGAGTGGAAGTGGGACGGCATCCGGGCGCAACTGATTCGACGGGCGGGCCACACCTACCTCTGGTCGCGCGGGGAAGAGGTGATCACCGCGAGATTTCCGGAGGTCGTCACGGCCGCGGCCGACCTGCCCGACGGCACCGTGCTCGACGGCGAGGTCCTCGGATGGGAAGCGGAGGCCCCCCTGCCGTTCGCGCGACTGCAACTGCGCATCGGCCGCCAGAACGTGACGCGGCAGGCCCTGGCCAGTGCGCCGGCGGTGTTCATGGCGTACGACCTGCTCGAGGACGGCGGACGGGATGTGCGCGCGACGCCGTTGCGCGATCGGCGCAGGCGCCTCGAGACCTTGCTGCTGACGCATGCGCCGGGCCTGCGACTGTCGGCGGTTGTCGACGAGCCGGATTGGCCGTCGCTGGCCGCGCGGCGCGGCGAGTCACGCGACCGGGGGGTCGAAGGCTACATGCTCAAGCGGCTCGACTCGGCGTACGCCACGGGTCGTCGCAAGGGCGACTGGTGGAAGTGGAAGGTGGATCCGTTCTCGGTCGACGCGGTCCTGGTCTACGCGCAGGCCGGTAACGGGCGGCGCGCGACGCTGTTCACCGACTACACGTTTGCCGTGTGGAAAGACGACGAACTGGTGCCGGTGGCCAAGGCCTATTCGGGCCTGTCCAACGAGGAGATCGAACAGGTGGATCGCTGGGTGCGCGCCAACACCGTGGAGAAGTTCGGCCCGGTGCGACGCGTCACGCCAGCGCTCGTCTTCGAGATCGCCTTCGAGAACGTGCAGCGGTCGGCGCGCCACAAGAGTGGCGTCGCCGTCCGCTTCCCGCGCATCGCCCGCTGGCGCCACGACAAGGGGCCCGCCGACGCCGATTCGCTGGAGGCCCTGCAGCAGTTGATCAAGAGCCAGTAATGCCGCGTGGTCTCTACGAGGTCTGCTTGATCAGCTCGAGTTCGATCGTGATCTTGACCTGATCGCCGACGACGTAGCCGCCGCCGTCCATCGCGCGGCTCCAGCTGACGCCGAAGTCCTGCCGGTTGATCGTCGTCGTCGCCGTCGCGCCGACGCGCTGGGCATTCTGCACCGTGACCGGGTCGGTCGGGCCATCGACGTCGAGCACGACTTCCTTCGTCTTGCCGCGCATCGTCAGATCGCCGATCAGCTTGAACTTGCCCTTGCCGACCGCTTCCGCGCGCTTGCTCTTGAAGGTGATGGTCGGGAAGCCCGCCGCGTCGAAGAAGTCGGGGCTCTTGAGGTGCGCGTCGCGCTTCTCGTTGTCGGTCGTGATGGTCGTGGCGTCGATGGTCGCCTCGGCCTTCACGGCGCCGATGTTCTTGCCGTCGTAGACGATGGTGCCCTCGACCTTGCCGAAGCGGCCGTGCACGTTGCTCACCATCATGTGCTTGACGGTGAAGGAGGCGGTCGAGTGGGCGCCGTCGATCTTCCAGGTCTGGGCGGCGGCGGGGGTGGCGAGGGCGGCGAGCGCGAGGCCGGCGAGGGCGAGACGAGCGAGCATGGGTGACTCCTGCAGCTGAAGCCGGCCCGGATCCCCGTGCGCGCTGCCAGGGACCACCGAAGACCGGAACGGGTTGACGAACGGCCCGTCGTCGCCAGGGGCGTCGGCAGGGCTTGTGGATGTAAACGCCGCAGCGGTGATGTGCGTTACAACACGCATCATAATGCGTGTTGTCACACGCAATCAAGATCCGTGCGCCGGGCGAGGCTGTCGACCAGCGCCTCGAACCCGGCCTGGTCGGCCTCGGTGAAGCGGGCGAGACGCGGGCTATCGAGGTCCAGCACCCCGACCACCTTCCCGTTGTGGCGGATTGGCACCACCAGCTCGGACCTCGAGGCCCCGTCACACGCAATGTGTCCGGGGAACGCGTGCACGTCGTCGACCCGTACCGAGGCGTCGCGTGCGACCGCCGTGCCGCAGACGCCCTTGCCGACGGCGATGCGCACGCAGGCGGGCTTGCCCTGGAACGGGCCCAGCACGAGTTCGGTGTCCGACCGACGCAGGTAGAATCCTGCCCAGTTCAAGTCAGCGGTGGTGTGCCAGATGAGAGCGGCCGCGTTTGCGAGGTTCGCAATCAGGTCGCGCTCGTCCCCGATCAGGGCGTCGAGTTGGGCGCGCAGTTCGGCGTGGAACGTGGTGGGGTCAGCGCTCGGGACGGTCACCTCGAACATGCTTCCAGCATACCGATGAATCCGGCATGCCCGTGACGTCGATCCCGGGGGACGCCCCGGTCGGCGTGTCAGATGTCGGCCGGGGGCCAGCGTCGATTCGCCGATACCGACGAACCCCGGCCGCGGACGCACGTACAACGACGCAGAGACCGCGCCCTCGCCGGGCCATGAAGAGGACCGCCTCCGTGAACGACCTCAGTGCCGACCTCGCCTCCCTGAAACTCGATCGCGATGCCCGCGGCCGCTCGTCGCGCGGGGCCGGGCGCTGGGTGACGCTCGTGGTGGTGCTGCTCGTCGCCGCCGGCGGCTGGTGGTACTGGACCCGTCCGGTCACCGCCACTGTGAAGACGGCCACCGTCATCGCGCGCACGCCGGGGGCCGCGGGATCGGCCGACGAAGCCGTCCTCAATGCCTCCGGGTACGTGACGGCCCGGCGCCGCGCCACGGTCTCGTCGCGCATCACCGGCAAGGTCGTCTCGGTGCACGTGGAAGAAGGCATGGCCGTCAAGGAAGGGCAGGTCCTCGCGCGCCTCGACGACTCGACGACGCGGGCGATGCTGCAGCTGGCGGAGGCCCAGCTCGGCTCGGCCCGGACGCAGCTGGCCGAGACCGAGGTTCGCATCCGCGAGGCCGAGATTGCCCTGGGCCGACAGCAGCGGCTCGTGAAGGACGGCGTGGTGCCGGAGGCGGACCTCGACACCGCCACGGCGCAGGTCGACGCGCTGCGGGCACGGCTGCAGGCCGCGCGGCAGGACGTCATCGTGGCCGAGCAGCAGGTGGCCCTGCGTCGCACCGACATGGCCGACACGATCATCCGGGCGCCCTTCAGCGGCATGGCCGTCTCCAAGGACGCGCAGCCCGGCGAGATGATCTCGCCGGTCTCGGCCGGCGGTGGCTTCACACGGACGGGCATCTGCACGATCGTCGACATGACCTCCCTCGAGATCGAGGTCGACGTCAGCGAGAGCTACATCACGCGGGTGTCCGACGGCCAGCCGGTGCGCGCGGTGCTCGACGCCTACCCGGACTGGTCGATCCCCGCCCACGTGATCACGACCGTGCCGACCGCCGACCGCCAGAAGGCCACCGTCCTGGTCCGCATCGGCTTCGATGGGCTCGACCCGCGACTGTTGCCCGACATGGGCGTCAAGGTGACCTTCCTGAAGGGCACGCCCGCCGCCGGTGCCGCCAGCGACCAGGCCGCCGCCAGCACGGCACCGACGCTGTGGGTGCCGACGCCAGCCATCCGGCGTGAGGGCAGCACGCAGTCCTACGTCTTCGTCGCCATGGGCGGCCGCGCCACGCGCCGCCCCGTCCAGGTCGGCCGCGTCAGCGGCGCCGACACGCAGGTCACGTCCGGCCTCGTCGCCGGGGATCGCGTCATCGTCGATGCCCCCGTCACGCTGGTCGACGGCATGTCCATCGAGGAAGCCAGGCCATGAACGCACCCACCACGCCATCGCTCGTGAAGGTTCGCCAGCTGCAGAAGACCTATCGTCGCGGCAGCGAGAAGATTGCCGTCCTGCAGGGGGTCGACCTCGAGATCGCGCAGGGCGAGTTCCTCGCCCTGATGGGGCCGTCCGGCTCGGGCAAGACCACGCTGCTGAACCTGCTGGGCGGCCTCGATCAGCCCACCGGGGGCAGCATCGAGGTGGGCGGCGAACGCGTCGACCAGCTGTCGTCGGGCGCACTGGCGCGCTGGCGGGCCGCGCATGTCGGCTTCGTGTTCCAGTTGTACAACCTGCTGCCGGTGCTCACGGCGCAGCGCAACGTCGAACTGCCGCTGCTGCTGACGCGCCTGTCGGCGTCGGAACGGGCCAGGCGGGCCGGTGTGGCGCTCTCCGTGGTGGGCCTGGCCGACCGCGCGAAACACTATCCGCGACAGCTGTCGGGCGGTCAGGAGCAGCGCGTGGGCATCGCCCGTGCCATCGTCACGGACCCGACCCTGCTGCTGTGCGACGAGCCCACGGGCGATCTCGATCGCAAGGCCGGCGACGAGATCCTGGCGCTGCTGCGGGCGCTCAATCGCGAGCACGGCAAGACCATCGTCATGGTGACGCACGACCCGCACGCGGCCGCGTGCGCCACGCGCCTCGTCCACCTCGAGAAGGGGCTGCTGGTCTCCGAGGTGACGGCATGAAATTTCTGCACCTCGTGTGGCGAAGCCTGATGCGCCGCAAGCTGCGCACGCTCTTCACGGCACTCTCGATCTTCATCGCGTTCCTGCTGTTCGGCGCGCTGATGGCCCTGCGCGTTGCCTTCGGCATGGGCGTCGACCTGGCTGGACAGGACCGACTGGTGATGATCCAGAAGGTGTCCTTCATCCAGCCCCTGCCTCTGAGCTATCGCGATCGGATCGCCGCCACCGAGGGCATCGCAGGGGTCACGCACTCCAGTTGGTTCGGCGGCATCTACCAGGACCCGAAGAACTTCTTCGCGCAGTTCGCGGTGGACCCCGAGTCGTGGCTGCAGATGTACCCCGAGTACGTCCTGCCGGAGGCACAGAAACAGGCCTGGTACGCCAACCGGACCGGTGCCGTCGTGGGCCGGAGCCTCGCCAATCGCTTCGGCTGGAAGGTCGGTGATCGGGTGCCGCTGCGCGCCACCATCTGGCGCAAGGCAGACGACTCGCCGTGGACCTTCACGATCGACGGCATCTACGACGCGGGCACCAAGGGCGCGGACGAGACGCAGTTCTTCTTCCACTACGACTACCTCGACGAAGCTCGCACCTTCGGGCAGGGCCTGACGGGCTGGTACGTGATTCGTGTGGCCGATCCTCAGCAGTCCGAGGCCGTTGCCGCCCGGCTCGACGCGCTGTTCGCGAACTCGCCGGCCGAGACCAAGACGTCGACCGAAAAGGCCTTCGTGCAGGCCTTCGCCAAGCAGATCGGCGACATCGGGAGCATCCTCATGGCCATCCTGGCCGCGGTGCTGTTCACGATCCTGCTCGTCGCCGCCAACACGATGGCGCAGGCCGTTCGCGAGCGCACCAACGAACTCGCCGTGATGAAGACCCTCGGCTTCGGCGACGGCCAGCTGCTGGGCCTGGTCCTGCTGGAGTCGGTGCTGCTGGCGATCATCGGCGGCGGGGCCGGGCTGCTGCTCGCCTGGCTCGTCACGCAACAGGGCGATCCCACCGGTGGACTGTTGCCGGCCTTCTTCCTGCCGACGCGCGACATCGTGCTGGGCGTGGGCCTCATCTTCGTGCTCGGTCTGGCGGCCGGCCTGCTGCCGGCGTGGCAGGCCAGCCGGCTCCGCATCGTGGACGCGCTTCGGCGCCAGGGGTGACGTCATGCAGGCACTGTCCCAGATTCTCGCCATCACGCTGGTCAACGTCCGCAGCATCCCGCAGCGGCTCGGCTCGTCGATCGTGGCGGTCGTCGGCATTGCCGGCGTGGTCGTCGTGTTCGTGGCCGTGCTGTCGATCGCGCAGGGATTCCGCGCGGCGATGACCACGGCAGGAGACCCGCGAACGGCCATCATCATGCGCGCCGGCACGGACTCCGAGTTGTCGAGCATCCTGACGCGGGAAGACACGCAGCTCGTGAAGGACGCACCAGGAGTCACCCGCGGGCCCGACGGCCCCGTCGCCTCGGCCGAGTTGTTCGTCATCGTCAATCACCCGAAGCGATCGACGGGCTCGGACGCCAACGTCCCGCTGCGCGGCGTGGAGCCGGGCGCCTTCGACGTGCGGCCGCGCCTGAAGATCGTCGAAGGTCGGCGGTTCGAACCCGGACGCAACGAGATCGTCGTCGGACGCGCCGCCGCCGGGCAGTTCACCGGATTCGAGGTGGGCAAGGACGTGCGGTGGGGCGAGAACGTGTGGACCGTCGTCGGCGTCTTCGAAGCCGAGGGGGCCATCTCCGAGTCGGAGGTGTGGTGCGACGCGCGCGTGCTGCAGGGCGCCTATCGCCGCGGCGACTCGTTCCAGTCCGTGTACGTGCAGCTCGAACGCGAGGACTCGCTCGAGGCCTTCAAGGCAGCGCTGGCGGCCGATCCGCGGCTCAACGTCATGGCGCTGCGTGAGACCGACTACCTCGCCGAGCAGTCCACGGTGCTGCAGACCATCATCCGGACGGTGGGGTTCGTCATCGCGGGCCTGATGGGCATAGGCGCCGTGTTCGGGGCCATCAACACGATGTACAACGCCGTGGCCAGCCGGACGCGCGAGATCGCCACGTTGCGGGCGCTGGGCTTCGGCGCGTTGTCGATCGTCACGTCCGTCATGGCGGAGTCGGCAGTGCTCGCGCTCATCGGCGGCACGCTCGGCGGACTGCTCGCCTGGACGGTCTTCGACGGGTATCGCACGTCGACGATGAACTTCCAGTCGTTCAGCCAGGTGGCGTTCGCGTTCCGCGTTACGCCGGAACTGCTCCTCCAGGGCCTGGCGTGTGCGCTCGTCATGGGCCTGCTGGGTGGCATCCTCCCCGCGATCCGCGCCGCCCGCCTGCCGATCGTCAACGCCCTGCGGGAGTTGTAGGGTCGGTGGGCCGTCGTCGTGCGGCCCCCGGCCTTCGCAGCTCGACGTTGTCGCCTACCAGCGGTGATACGCCGGATGGCCCGGCTTCACGGCGACGAACAGGCCGCGACAGGTGGCGGTGACCCGGCCATCGGCTTCCAGAGTGGCCTCCACGGTGCAGCGATCGGCTGTGGCCTCGACGACCGCTGCCACGAGATGGAGCAGGCGGCCGGACGGGGTCGGCCGCTTCATGTCGATGGTGTAGTGCGCGGTCACGGTGCACGGTGGATGCTCGAGGCCGGCCTGCTGCATCAGGTGCCAGGCCGCCGCCCAGTTGCAGTGGCAATCGAGGATGCTGCCGATGATGCCGCCATTCACCATGCCGGGAAATGCCTCGTGGTGCGGCGATGGCATCCAGTCGGCCACCAGCGTGTCACCGTCCACGAGACTGCGAACATGCAGGCCCTGCGCGTTGGCGGGTCCGCAGCCGTAGCAGATGCTCGCCGGCGCGTACCGCTCCTGCAGGCTCTCGCTCATCGAGCGATTCTAGCGGCGTCCTCCTTTCATTCGGAATTCCGGGTTCTGAATTCCTTATGATGCTGTCTTCGGGAGGCTCCACATGAAACGACGCGAGTTCCTGGCCACGACCGGCGCGGCCGCGGTCGCATCACTCACCGGGCTGCGGGCACAACCGGCCCGGCGGCGCCTGCTCTACATCGCCCAACCCGGCATCCGGAACTATCAGCAGTACGGCGGCGTGGGCGTGCTGGTCTACGACATCGACCGCGACTACGCCTTCGTCAAGCGCATCCCCACCTGGACGGCGGCGGCGGGCGGTGAAGTCGAGAACGTCAAGGGCGTGGCCGCCAGTGCCGCCACCGGCCGCCTCTGGATCACCACCATCACGCGCCTGTTGTGCATCGATCTGGCCACCGACCGCATCCTGTGGGACGTGGCGCCGGCCGGCGGCTGCGATCGCCTGTCGGCCTCACCCGACGGACGGACGCTGTATGTCCCCTCCTTCGAGGGGCCGCACTGGAACGTCATCGATGGCCTCACCGGAGCCACGCGCACCTCGATCGTCGTCAACTCGGGCGCCCACAACACCCTCTACGACCCCGATGGCCGGCACGTCTATCTCGCCGGACTGAAGTCGCCCTGGCTGAACGTCGCAGACACCGCATCGCACACCGTGACCAGCAAGGTGGGGCCGTTCTCGGCGGCGATCCGGCCGTTCACGGTCGACGCCGCGCGGGAGCGGTGCTACGTCAACGTCAATGCGCGTCTGGGCTTCGAGGTCGGTGACCTGCGCACCGGGGCGGTCCTCCACCAGGTGGACGTCACGGGCTACCAGAAGGGCCCCGTCGCTCGGCATGGCTGTCCGAGCCACGGCATCGGCCTGACCCAGGACGGGCGGGAGATCTGGCTGTGTGACGGCCACAACCTGGCGCTGCACGTCTTCGACGCCACCGTCTCGCCGCCGAGGCAGAAGGCGAGCATTGCCCTGCGCGATCAGCCCGGGTGGATCACCTTCAGCCTCGACGGCCGCCACGCGTGGCCGTCGACCGGTGAAGTCGTGGACGTCCAGTCGAAGCAGATCATCCGACGGCTGCAGGACGAAACGGGCCGTCAGATTGGCAGCGAGAAACTGCTCGAGGTGGACTTCTCGGGGACCGCACCCGTCGCCGCGGGCGATTCCTTCGGCGTCGGCAAAGGCTAGGTGTGCCGCCTGCGGCGGGCGCCAGGAGGGAGACGCGCGACGTGGGAGAGTTCACAGCCGAGGCGATGGTCACCGAGGCACGCGCCTACGACCTGCACGCGCACCCGACGATGCAGGTGTCTCTGGTCGAGGCGACGGCACCAGCGTGGCTCTACGTGGAGGCAGCGTCCGGTGCCACGGTTGCGCATCGCATCCCTGCCGCGCCGACGATCGTGTGCATCCCGGGCGGGCAACCTCATGCCACGACCTGGCCGGCGCCGACCGCCCTCGCCACCGTGCAGGTCGCGCCGAGCACGGTGGATCGCATGACCCGCGAGTGGCTCGTCCAGCCTCCCGACTCGGCCACGGTGGCCGCCGCGCCCGTGGCCCGGGCCTACGCGCACGCGTGGTCGCTGCCGCCGACGCTTCGCCCGCTCGCCTTCTCTGCCATCCTCCCGGAGGTGCTCTTCGCGAGTGGCGGGCGGTGTCGGGACACCAGAGGACCGGGTGGTGAGCACCTCACTGGCCGGCAGGTCGGCACGGTCATCGAGCTGCTCGGTGCCCGGTTGGCCACGCCCGTCACCATCAGCGACATCGCCACGGCCCTGCGCATGAGTCCCGCCCATTTCGCCCGCAGCTTCAGGCGAACCCTGGGCGTGTCGCCCTACCGCTTCCTGCTGCTGTGGCGCTCCGCGCATGCCCAGGATCTGATTGCCCACACCGACCTGCCACTGCGCGACGTGGCACTGTTGAGCGGTCACGTGGACCAGAGCCACCTCACCCACCGGCTCCGCGCCACCACCGGCCGCACCCCGGGGCAGGTGCGTCGCAATTCGCAGGAATCTACAAGCCCCACGCGCCCCCGGACCGATAGCATCCGGCGCGACAGAAGGTGACAGGCCAGGAGCGCCCATGACGGGCACCTCCGAGGTCCGGCCCCTGTCCGAGGAGCATGCATGTCGAAGGACGCAACGTCACTGGTCGTCGATGCGGGCACCGTGAGCCCGATCGCCTTTCCGATTCCGGGGTCGACGCCGGGCGGCGTCCACGCCCAACTGCTCAATGTCGACGGCGCGCGCGGGATCGTGACGACCATCATCCACATCGCGCCTGGTGCCCGCATCCCCGCGCATGTGCATCACGAGGGCGCGGAGGCCCACTATGTACTCGAGGGCGACTTCATCAACGCCGGCCGGGTGCTCGGCCCCGGGGCGTTCGTCACGCATCCGGTCGGCGTGGTCCACGGACCGCATGAGTCCACGTCGGGCTGCCGCGTGCTCACGCTGCAAACCGCGTACGTGGACCCGGCGAAGCCTGATTTCCACATCGTCGATTGAGTCGACGCCCGGAACGGCGACAGGGCGGCGCGGGGAATGATCCCCGTGCCGCCCTGTCGTTCCTGCACCCAGTCAATGTGTCGGCGTTTCCGGCTGCCGACTGACTGGCAACTCGTCATGGAACGTGCCGTTGGTGCCGCAGGTGAACCCGTTGCCCACACGCACACAGGGCGGAAGGGGAGGACGACCGAAGACTTCAAGCCGTGAAGGCTTCACGCTTCGACCGTTCCCCTGTCCGCCCTGTCCTTTGGCCCTTCCTGCCCTTTTCGCCCGTTACATCCTGGACGACATGTCCACCTAGAAGTGGTACTTCACGACGAGCTGAATCACGCGCGCATCACCGATGGTGCTGATGATGGTGCCGAAGTTCTGGCTCTGGATGTTGCGGTCCGGCGGTCCGAAGTTGACGTTGTTGAGGACGTTGAAGGCCTCACCGCGCAACACGAAGTACTGCCGGCCGAAGGTGACCAGGCGCTTGGAGAGCGACAGGTCGACGTTGTAGTAGCCGGGCGCGCGCGCGATGCCGACACCGGCGTTGCCGAAGGTGCCGAGTGCGGCCGACTCGAAGGCCGAGCGGTTCAGCCACATGTTGATGGACTGATCGGCCGGGATCGGGTCGCCGATCAGGTTGGGCCACACTGCCGAGCGGGTCGCCTGCAGCGACGGGTTCGAGCTGTCCTGCACCGTGATCGGATAGCCATCGTGCGCCGTCATCGCGAAGCTGATGTCCCAGCCGCCGACGATCCAGTCCAGCGGCTTGCTCATCGTCGACCCGATGGCGCGGTCGCGACCGACGGGCACCTGGTAGCTGCCCGACAGCGAGAAGACATGGCGGGCGTCGAAGAACGCCGGCCCGTAGTTGGCCTCGATGTCGTAGCTGTTGACCGGGTACGCGCCTTCGGACGCCACGCCGCCCGAGCCGTAGTAACCGAGGTTGTTCGACATGGCGCGGCCGAAGGTGTAGTTGGCCACGAAGTCGAACCCGTGCCACAGGCGCTGCTTGAAGGTCGTCTGCAGCGCGTGGTAGTTGCTGCGGCCGCGCGACGCCGTCGTGCTGATGTTGGTGATCAGCGGGTTGAACTGGTAGAGCGGGCGGCGCGTCTGGATGGGCGCCCACGGGGTCACGCGCGGGTCACCGACGCCCGGCAGCGGCTGGTTGCCTTCGATCGGCGTCACGAGGTTGGACGACGTGTTGCCGACGTAGCCGATGTTGATCGACGAGCGGGCGCCGATCAGGTACTCGGCAAAGGCGTTCCACTGCTGCGTGAACTGCGGACGCAGGTTCGGATCCCACGCACGCAGCACGCCCGAGGGACGGTCGAGCGCCTGCAGACCCTCGAAGCCGGTCGAGATGGTGCCCGCACCGCCGGTGCGGTCGAAGTCGATCTGTGACTCGAAGAAGAACGGCGGATTGAGCGGCAGACGCAGGTTGGCGCCGGTGCCTTCCATGTACTGCGTGATGCCGTAGCCGCCGCGGAACACCCACTTCTCGCCCTTGCGGTAGGCGGCGCCGATGCGCGGTTCCCAGCCGTTGTAGTAGGGCTCGTAGAGGGCCCGGCTGTTGCCGTTCTGGCCGGCGAGCTGCTGCTCGGCATTGACGAGCGAGAAGTTGGCCTGGCGGTCGTCCTTCTCGACGAGCGGCGAGGTGAAGCCCCAGCGCAGACCGAGGTTCAGCGTGAGGTTGTCGCTGACCTTGTAGTCATCGGCGACGTAGAAGGCGATGCGGTCCTGCAGGTGCGTCCACGCCTCCGACAGCGAGCCACGGCCCTTGCTCGAGACCTGGTCGAGCAGGAAGTCCGCGAAGGCCACATTCGAGAACGCGCCGGTGTAGGCGATGAACCCGAGCTGCCCGTTGTTGCCCGAGTAGTAGCGGTCCATCACGTAGTGGTTCCACGACCCGCCGATCTTCAGCGTGTGACGGCCCTTCAGCCAGGTCAGACGCTCGTTGATCTGGAACACGCCGTTGTTCGTGTTGCTGCCGAGGCCGATCGTGCCGATGTTGTTGAGGTTGTTCCCCAGGCGCACCTCGGTGAGACCGGGAATCGGCTGGGCACCACCGATGCCGAGCTGGTTGTTCAACGCCCCGAGCCCACGCAGGTCGAGCGGCGCGCTGTTGAACGAGTTGTCGTTGTAGCCGATGAGCAGGTCGTTGACGATGTTGCCGCCGAAGATGCGGTTCCAGTTGGCCCCGACGCTCCAGAACGGGTTCTCCGAGAGTGACCCGTACTGCAGCGGCAGCGCCGTCTGCTCGGTGGACGCCTCGTGCGTCTGGCGCGAGTACCGGACGTAGACCTTGTCGCTGTTCGAGGCATTCCAGTCCATCTTGATGTCGAACTGGTTGGTGCGCTCCTGCGAGGCCGACTTGCCCAGATAGTTCTGGCGGAAGTCCGTGATGGCGCGCGACACGTTGGCGCGCGGGTAGAGCGCTTCGTTGGCCAGCAGATTGCGCGCGAACTGGCTGAACCGACTCACGGGAATCTGGTTGTTCGGGAACGGCTGGCCGGTCAACGGATCACGCACGACGATGTTGCTGGCGAGCAGGCTGCTCAGGTCGCCGTTGCGCCACGCATCCGGGATCACGGTGGCGAAGGAGTCGGCCGCCGGATTCTCCTGACGTCCGCCCTGGTAGTCGGCGAAGAAGAACAGCTTGCCGCGCGAGATCGGGCCGCCGATCGTGCCGCCGAAGATGTCACGCGAGAAATCCGCCTTGCGGCCGCCGGCGCGGTTGGTCGCCCACGGCGTCGCCGCCAGTTCGTTGTCGCGCCAGTAATAGAAGCCGTTGCCGCTGACGGTGTTGGTGCCCGACTTCAGCACCATGTTGACGATGGCGCCAGCGACGTTGCCCTGCTCGGGCGAGTAGTTGTTGGTCTCGACGCTGACCTGCTCGACCGCATCCGGGCTCGGCTGGTACGCAATCAGGTTGTCGATGGCGTCGTTCATGTCGACGCCGTCGAGCATGAAGTTGTTGCCCTGCTCGCGCTGGCCGTTGACGTACGGTCGGCCGCCGCCGGTGTTCTTCAGGCTGTTGAACGACGAGGGATTCGGCGTCGTCACGCCGGCGGTGAACAGGGTCGCCGTGGACAGGTTGCGGCCCTGGATCGGCAGCTTCTCGACCTGATCGCGGTCGAGCTTGGCGCCGACCACCGCATTCTCGGTCTGGAGGACCGCCCCCGTGGCCGTGACCTCGACGGCCTCGGTGAGGCTCCCGACTTCCAGGGTCGCATCGACACGGGCGGTCTGCCCGACGGCGAGCGTCACCTTGGTCTGCACCGCCTTGAACCCCTGGAGCTCCACGCGCACGCCATACGCGCCGATCGGCAGCGCGGTGATCGTGTACACGCCCGCCTCGTTCGAGACGCCGGTGTAGGCCACGCTGGTGGCCTCGTTGGTGGCCGTGACGGTGGCCCCGGGAACCGCAGCCCCCTGGGAGTCGGACACGATGCCGGTGACGGTGCCCAGGCCGACCTGCGCCCACGCAGCCGATGTCGATGCCGCGAACAGGCACAGCGCGACCAACAGCCGCACTCCCGCCCTCGTGATGATTGCTGTCATTTGGTTCCTCCGTGTGACGAAAAGATGAGGAAGAGTACGGAAGACGCGACGGAAGTTCAAGCGGCCTGGGCGGAATGGGTGGGAGCGGTTGGGAAATTTCACGCCGGTGCCATACTCTGCCTGCATGAAAGGCGAGACCTCAGCGGTCGTCGAAGCCAACGGTCATCTCATCGACTCGGGGCTGCTCAACACCATCTTCGATGCCGTCATCGCACACGAAGGGGCCTTCGAGGTCCAGCGGTTCGAGATCGGCCGCACCAACAACGACTTCTCCGAGCTCGTGCTGCGCGTCTCGGCCACCACGCCCGATGGCCTCGACCGCATCCTGGAGGCCCTGCTGCCGCTCGGCTGCGCCCCGGTCAACCAGGTGGATGCCCTCATCCGCGACGCCGACATGGACGGCGCCGTGCCGGAGGACTTCTACTCCACCACCAATCACCGCACCGCCGTCCGCGTCAGCGACCGCTGGCTCGACGTCCACCAGCAGCGCATGGACGCCATCGTCGTCATCAGCGCCGACGGGAGCCGGGCCACCTGCCGCAAGCTCCGGGACGTCCGCCGCGGCGATCGGGTCATCTGCGGCACCGACGGCATCCGCATCATCCCGGAGTTCCAGGAGCGCGACCGGCAGCACTTTGCCTTCATGGCCAACGACATCTCGTCGGAACGCCGCGTCGAGGCCACCGTGTCGCGCATCGCGCAGGTCATGCGCGACGTGCGGGCACGGGGGCAGCGCATCGTGTTCGTGGCCGGCCCGGTGGTCGTCCACACGGGCGGAGCGCCCTACTTCTCGCAGCTCATTCGGACCGGGTGGGTCGATGCGCTGCTGGCCGGCAACGCCATCGCCGTCCATGACATCGAGTCGTGCTTCTTCGGGACGTCACTCGGCGTCGACCTGATGCAGGGCGTGCCGGTGCACGAGGGCCACAAGCACCACATGAAGGCCATCAACCGGGTCAACCGCGCCGGCGGCATCGTGCCGGCCGTCGAGTCGGGCGTGCTGACGAGCGGCGTCATGTTCGACCTGGTCACCCACCGGGTGCCGTTCGTCCTGGCCGGCAGCATCCGCGACGATGGGCCGCTGCGGGACACGGTGATGGACCTGGTCGAGGCGCAGGAGCGCTATGCGGCGCTGCTCGAGGGCGCCGGGCTGGTGGTGATGCTGTCGTCGATGCTGCACGCCATCGGCGTCGGCAACATGCTGCCGTCGTGGGTCAAGGTGGTGTGCGTCGACATCAACCCCGCCGTCGTCACCAAGCTGTCCGATCGCGGGTCGGCGCAGACGGTCGGCGTGGTGACCGACGTCGGGCTGTTCCTGAAGCAGCTGGCGCTGCAGCTGGCGTCGGACACGTAGCCGTCGGACTCACCCGACGGACGCCGCGGAGACGGCCGGACACGTCCGGCAGCTACCTCTGTTCGAAGAATTCCTCGTCGGCGTAGCACCAGGCCCAGCCCTCGCCGCGTTCGAGCGACGTGACGAGCGGATGCTGCGTGGCATGGAAGTGCCGGGTCGCGTGCTTGTTCTTCGACGAGTCGCAGCAGCCGACATGGCCGCACACGAGACACAGGCGCAGGTGCACCCAGCTGTCGCCGCTCTTCAGGCATTCCTCGCAGCCGGGCGTGCGCGGCTGCGGATGCGTGTCCTGGTCACGATGTCGGCACGTGATCGCCATCGGCAGTCTCTCCCATCTCGGCATGCCCGACCGGCAGCCGTACCTGCATGACCGTGTCGCCCGGCTCGGAGTGCAGCACGCGGATGGTGCCCTGGTGCCGCCGCGCGATGCCGCGGACGATGTCGAGACCGAGGCCGGTCCCTTCCCCCTGCGGCTTGGTGGTGAAGAAGGGCTCGAAGACCTGGCGCTGGATGTCCTTCGGAATGCCTGGTCCGCTGTCGCCGATCTCGACGACGATGGCGTCGTCTTCGCGGCGGGCCCGGACCCGCAGCGTGCCCTGCTCGGCCATCGCGTCGACCGCGTTGTCGATGAGGTTGGTCCACACCTGCGTGAGCTCGCCGGCATTGGCCTGAATCGACGGCAGGTCGTCGGCGTAGTCGCGCACGATCGTCACGCCGTGCTTGAGACGCGGCGTAAACACCGTGAGCGTCCGCTCCAGGCTGTTGCGGACATCCACCGACTGCACCGGCGCCTGATCGCGGTAGGCGTACTCCTTGATGGCGCCGACCAGTTCGGCGATGCGGCTGGTCGCCTTCTCGATGTCGTCCACCAGCGTGCGCGCGCGCCACGCCATGGTGATGCGCACGAGCAGGGAGGCGGTCTGATCGGCAGGGATGCCCGCCACCAGCTGGCCGACCTCGCTCGCGTCCAGGCCGGCGTCGGCCAGGGCGACGAGCGCGTCCCGCGGCACGTCCAGGCCCGACGCCTTCGACCATTGCCGCAGCCCGCGCTCGCGGTCGGATCGGTCGAGCGGGTCGCCCCCGACGTCGGTCGCGGCGAGCCGTGCGGCCAGCGATGCGGCGGACGCGCCCGCCGCATGCGCCTGCAGGTCCGTCAGCAGCGTGCACAACTGGGCCGCGGCGCGCTGCACGGCTGCCGCCGGGTTGTTCAACTCGTGCGCGAGGCCGGCCGAGAGCTTGCCGAGCGCCATCAGCTTCTCGCGGTGCGTCTCGTTGACGGCCTGTTCGCGGATGCGGTCGGCCATCATCCAGACCAGCCGCTCGGCCACCGAGGGCAGCTCGCGCAACAGATCGGGAAAGTGGTCCTTGTGCAGCCAGGCCACGCGACTGGGCTGCACGGCCCGTCCGGTCGCCCGCAGGGTCGTCATGCGCGAGTAGGGCAACAGCCCCGCGACCTCCCCCGCATGGACGAACAGGAACGGCTCGTTGGTCTCCGGCATCAGGATGTGGATCTCGCCGGCCAGCAGCGCTCCCATCCGGTCGGCGGCGGTCCCGGCGTGGAAGAGCGCCTCGCCCGCTTCGTAGGTGCGCTCCGCCATCCGCCCGGCCAGCCACTGCCGCTGGGCATCGTCGAGATCCTCGAACACGTGGATGCCGCGCAGGGCCTCGACCAGGGGCACCGTGAAGGGATCGGACATGTCACTTCCCCGCCAGGTACTGGTGGACGAACTGGATGGCGACGGCGCCTTCACCAACACCCGAGGCTACCCGCTTGACCGAGCCACAGCGCACGTCGCCCGCCGCGAAGACGCCAGGCACACACGTCTCCAGCAGCCAGGGATCGCGCGACCGCGACCAGTTGCGGATGCGGCGGGTGCCGTCGATGCGCGGCAGGTCCGGCCCCGTGTAGATGTAGCCGCGGGCGTCCCGGGCGACGACGTCCCCCAGCCAGTCGGTGTCGGGCGCGGCGCCGATCATCACGTACAAAGAGGCGGCCTCGACGGTGCGACGTCCCTCGCCCGTCGGTGACGCGAGCTCGAGGGAACGCAGACGATCGTCGCCGTCGGCGCCGACCACACAGGTGTTCGTGAGGACCTCGATGTTGTCGCGCTGCTCGATGTTGCGAATCAGGTACTCGGACATCGACGCCGCGAGGTCGGGGCCGCGCACGAGCATGACGACGCGGCGGGCGAACTCGGCGAAATTGAGCGCCGCCTGCCCCGCCGAGTTGGCCCCGCCGACGATGTAGACGGTTTCATCCTGACAGGTGCGCGCCTCGGCCATCGAGGCGCCGTAGTAGACGCCCGCCCCGGTGAAGGTGTCGAGCTTGTCGACGTCGGAGAGCTTGCGCCACTGCACGCCCATCGCCAGCACCACGGTGTCGGCCTGCACCTCGCTGCCGTCGGCCAGCGTGAGGACCTTGTAGTCGTTGTCGACGTTGAGCCCCGTCACCGCCTGCGGGCTGACGATCTCGACTTGGAACTTGCGGGCCTGCGCCACCGCCCGGTTCGTCAGGTCGCGCCCGGAGAGACCCGCCGGGAAGCCGAGGTAGTTCTCGATCCGCGCGCTGAGGCCGGCCTGCCCGCCTGGCGCATCGCGATCGAGGAGCAGCGTCTTCAACCCCTCGGAGGCCCCGTAGACGCTCGACGTCAGGCCTGCGGGCCCGGCGCCCACCACCACGAGGTGATAGCGCTGCAGCTCGGCCCGGGTGTGCAGGTGGATGTGGCCCGCGAGAGTCGCGGTGTCGGGTCGCTCGAGCCGCGTGCCCTCTTCGGTGACCACGAACGGCAGCGTCGGCGCCGTGTCACCCGCCACGCCCTGCAGGGCGGCGCGTCCCTCTTCGGTCGCGGTGTCGTGATAGCGGAAGGGCACCCGGTTGCGGGAGAGGAACTCGCGCAGCTCGTAGGACTCGCGCGACCAGCGGTCGCCGAACAGCGCCGTCCGACGATCCTCGTGCCGGTACTCGGCCCGCCATGCCGCGAGCAGGTCGTCGAGGGGCGAGAAGAGCTCCGACGGGTTCCACGGCTTGGTGAGATACAGGTCCAGTCGGGCGCGATTGACGCCGCGAATGGCCACATCCGTGTCGGCGTAGGCCGTCAGCAGCACGCGCTTGGTGTCGGGGCTGATCTCGCGGACCTTCGTCAGCAGATCGACGCCGCCCATGCCGGGCATCCGCTCGTCGGAGAGCACCAGGGCCACGGGTTGCTGGCGGGCCTTGAGCCGGCCCATCAGGTCGAGGGCGGCGGCGCCTGACTCCACGGCCATGACCTCGTACTGACGGTCCTCCGGGATGTCGTCATCGTCGTAGTGGTCGCGCAGGTCGCGCTGGACGGCAGCGCGCACCCCGGGATCGTCGTCAACGGCGAGCAGGGCGGGAATGAGCATGTCTGGAGTTGGACCTCAGACATGGTACCTGCGTCGCAGGCAGGGACTGCCCGAACGGACGGGAAGGAGCGCAAGAGATGCCCCTTGTCCCTTGCTCGCTATCGACCAGCGACGCCGAGCAGGTTGCGGCTGAGGTAGTCGGTCATCGTATAGAAGATCATGATCCCGAAGAAGAGGAAGCCAATCGCCGCCGTCACCTGGACGAGCTTCGGGCTGTACTTCACTTCCATGAAGATCAGGATGACCAGCAGGGCCTTGGAGACGGCCACGGCCATGGCGACGGGCAGGTTGAAGTAGCCGAGGTTGACGCGCGACACGAGCACCGTGACCACGGTGAGCACCATGAGGGCGGCGAAGACGGCGTAGAGCTGGGACTTCGGTGGAATGTGGGACATGTCTCTGAATGCCGAGTGCTGAGTGCTGAATGCCGGAGGTGCGACGGATCGAAAGCCGCAGGCCCAATGCCCACGGCCGTCGCGATCACATCAGGTACAGCAACGGGAACAGGAAGATCCAGACGATGTCGACGAAGTGCCAGTACAGGCCGAACAGCTCGATCGGCGTGTACCACTCCGGCGAGAACTTGCCGCGCGCGGCCATGACGATGAGCGGCACGAGGACGAAGCCGCCGAGAATCATGTGCGTCGCGTGCAGGCCGGTCATGCCGAAGTAGAGCGAGAAGTAGATCTCCGCGCCGTTCTTCAGGGCTGCGTCGTGGAACGCGAAGTGCTCGCCCGGCACCAGATGGTGACCGAACTTGTCGGCGTACTCGACGACCTTGACGCCGAGGAAGACGCCGCCGAGGAGCAGTGTGAGCGTCAGGAACATCACCAGCTGCGAGCGCTCGCCGGTCTTGCTCGCCCGCACGGCCAGGGCCATGGTCAGCGAGCTGCCGATGAGGACCGCGGTGTTGAACAGGCCGAGCCACACGTTCAGCTCATGGCTCGCCTCGTGGAACGAGGCGTTGTACATCCACCGGTACAGGATGTACGCCATGAAGAAGCCACCGAAGAACAGCACTTCGGTGACCAGGAACATCCACATCCCGAGCATGCTGGCGTTCTGCTGCTGCTCGAGGTTGTCGAAGTGGTGCTGCAGCGCCGGGTGATGCGCGGCGTGCGACGTCGAGTGACTCACCTCAGTGCTCCTCGGGGGCGTAGTAGTACGCCGGCTTGGTCACGATCGGCGTGACCTCGAAGTTCGCGGTCGGCGGGGGCGACGTCGTCTCCCACTCCAGACCGTAGGCGCCCCACGGATTCGGGCCGGCGGGCTGGCCCTTCAGCGCCGAGTAGGTCAGGTAGACGGCGGGCAGCAGGAACCCGATGCCCAGGATCGAAGCGCCGGCCGACGACAGGATGTTGAGCACCTGCCACGACAGCTCCTCGACCGGGTAGGCGTGGTAGCGACGCGGCATGCCGAGGTAGCCGAGGACGAACTGCGGGAAGAACGTCAGGTTGAAGCCGACGAACACCAGCACCGCCGCCGTCTTGGCCCAGGCCTCCGAGTACAGCTTGCCGGTGATCTTGGGCCACCAGAAGTGGATGCCGCCGAGGTAGGCCGTGACCGACCCGCCCACCATCACGTAGTGGAAGTGCGCCACCACGAAGTAGGTGTCGTGGACGTGGATGTCGAGGCCGATGGCGGCCAGGAACAGGCCCGTCAGGCCGCCGATGGTGAACAGGCCGATGAAGCCGAGCGCGTAGAGCATCGGCGAGGCCAGCTGCACCGACCCGCGGTACAGCGTCGCCGTCCAGTTGAAGACCTTGATGGCCGAGGGAATGGCCACCAGGAAGCTCAGGATGGAGAACACCATCGCGGCGAGCACCGACTGGCTCGTCGTGAACATGTGGTGGCCCCACACCAGGAAGCCGACCAGGGCGATGCCGAGGCTGGCGATCGCCACCATCTTGTAGCCGAACACCGGCTTGCGCGAGAACGCCGCGATGACCTCGCTGATGACGCCCATGCCGGGCAGCACCATGATGTAGACGGCCGGGTGCGAGTAGAACCAGAACAGGTGCTGGTACAGCACCGGGTCGCCGCCGAGCTCGGGGTTGAAGAAGCCGAGGCCGAGCGTCCGCTCCAGCACCACCATCAGCAGCGTCACCGCGACGACCGGCGTGCCCAGGATCATGATCAGGCTGGCCGCATAGTGCGACCAGATGAACAGCGGCAGCCGATCCCACGTCATGCCGGGTGCGCGCATGGTGTGGATCGTGACGATGAAGTTCAGGCCGGTGAAGATCGACGAGAACCCGGCGATGAACGCGCCGAGGCCGGTCAGCACGACGTGCGTGTTCGAGGCCGCGGTCGAATACGGCGTGTAGAAGGTCCAGCCGGTGTCGACGCCGCCCGAAACCAGGGCCGCCACGCCGAACAGGCCGCCGGCCATGTAGAGGTACCAGCTGGCGAGGTTGATGCGCGGGAAGGCCAGGTCCTTGGCGCCGATCATCAACGGCACCAGGAAGTTGCCCAGGATGGCCGGGATGGACGGGATCAGGAAGAAGAACACCATGATCACGCCGTGCGCGGTGAAGACCTTGTTGTAGGTCTCGGCCGTCAGCAGGTCACCACGCGGCGTGGCGAGCTCCAGGCGGATCAGCATCGCGAAGATGCCCCCGATCAGGAAGAACGCCGACACCGAGTACAGGTACAGCAGCGCGATGCGCTTGTGGTCCTTCGTGAAGAACCACGACATCGGCCCGTGGGTCGCGTTCAGGTAATGGACGTCGGGCCGCGTGGGCGCGGCAGACGACTCGAGTTCGCTGGTTCTGACTTCGTGCATGGCCGTGTCCTAGTGGGTGCCCGCGGTGGCGGCGGTGTCCGACGTGCCCGGGGCGGGCGTCGCGTCCGGCTTCTCGAGCGACTTGATGTACGCGAGCAGCGACGCGAGGGCGTCCTCGCTGATCTGCCCCTGGTAGGTCGGCATCAACGGCTGGTAGCCCTGCACCATCTTGGCCTGCGGATTCAGGATCGACTCGCGCAGGTACGTCTCGTCGGCGATCACCGTGGCGCCGTTGGCCATCTGCTGCGGCTTGCCGTACACGCCGACCAGCGACGGCCCGCGGCCCTTGCCATCCTCACGGTGGCAGGTGACGCAGCCGAGCGTCGCGAACTGCTGTTCGCCGGTCGAGGTGAGCGTGCCGGCCGGCGCGCCGGCGGCCAGCCACTGCTGGTACTCGCGCGGCTCCATGGCGACGACCTTGCCGATCATCCCCGAGTGCTGCGTGCCGCAGTACTCGGCGCAGAAGAGCTGGTAGGTGCCGACCTTGTTGGCCTCGAACCACATCGTCGTGGTCTTGCCCGGGACGGCGTCCATCTTCTGGCGGAAGGCCGGGATGTAGTAGCTGTGGATGACGTCCTCGGACGAGATCAGCAGCTTGACCGGCGTGCCCACCGGGACGTGGAGCTGGTTGATCTCCCGGTGCCCGGTCAGGTGCTGGGCCTTCCACATCCAGCGCTTGCCGATGATGTACACCTCCATCGCCTCGGCCGGCGGCTTGGCCATGGCGAAGTAGACGCTCGTGCCCCACACGAACATCACCATCGAGATGAGGAGCGGGATCGCCGTCCAGATCACCTCGAGCGCGGTGCTGCCGTGGATGTTCGCGCCGACGTCGTCGGCCTTGCGGCGCCGGTACTTCAGCGCCAGCACGACGACGAGGGTCGCGACCAGCACCGTGAAGAACACGGTGACCGCGAGCATGAAGAAGTACAGGTTGTCGACGCGACCTGCCAGCGTGGACCCCTGCGCGGGGAAGAGTGTGAAGGTGCCGCCCATGTCTCTGACTTACGCCTTGTGTGAAGCGCCCGGCGGCACACCCACCGGGGCACCGCCGTACAGGCCGCGACGCTCACGGCGCCGCAGGACCACCCATCCCGTCACCATCGCGAGCACGAACAGCACGCCCGCCGTCCGCACCAGCCGCATCGCCATCAGCCCGTACGTCCCCGTGGCGGGGTCGTAGTGATAGCAGTACAGCAGCACGGTGTCGATCGGTGACGCGATCTTCCGATCGTTGGCCTCGACGATCCCGAGCCGCAGATCGCGGGGCGCGAAATCGATCCCGAACAGGTACCGCGCAATCCGACCGTCCGGCGTCAGGATCGACAGCCCCGCCGCATGCGCGTACTGGTCGGTCTTCTCGTCGTACGTGTACGAGAAGCCCACCGTCTGCGCCAGGCGATCGATGTCCGCCTTCCGCCCCGTCAGGAAATGCCAGGACCCGGCCGTCTCCTCGCGGTCGTAGTGGGCGACATACGTCGCCTTCTTCGCCGCGGCCAACCCGGGGCCCTCGCCCGGATCGATGCTGACCACGACCACCTCGAACTCCTGCCCGGCGGTGAAGTTGAGGCCCTTGAGCCCGGCCGTCATGCCCGACAGCACCTGCGTGCAGAGCATCGGGCACTCGTAGTAGGCCAGCGCCAGCACCACCGGACGCGTCCCGAAGTAGTCGCCGAGACGCACGGCCTTGCCGGTCTCGTCGACGAACGGGAGATCGGCCGGGACCTGGTCGCCCAGGCGCTGCGCGTACGTCACCCCCTCGAGCGCCTTCGGCTTGCGATCCGACGGCGCGCTCGCCTCCGACTGGACACGGCCCTGCCCGGCGGCCGGCCACACGCCCACCGTCGCGACCACGAGGGTCGCCAGTGCCGCGCGCCGGAGAATGCCGAGTGCGTCCATGTCTGCGTCCACTTCCTGAGCGGGCGCCTGGCCAGGCTGCGAACAGCCGACCGTGCGCCCTAGTTGCCGCCCGGGGCCGGAGCCGCCGGGGCCGTGCCATCTGCCGCGGGAACCGCGTCAGCTGCCGGATCCACCACCTCTGCCGGCGCGGCTGTCACGGGCAGGCCACGCTCGAGCAACAACTGCTTGGCCCGCTCGATCGGCAGGCGCACGACGCCGCCGTCCTTGTCCACCCACCCATACGTGGTGGCCGCCGTCAGCTGGCGGGCACGGTACTCGTTGAGCCACTGCGGCTCGTTGGTCAACAGCTTCGGACCGGCGGGCTGTCGGCCCCTGCCCTCCATCGCGTTGGCCTTGTCCATCAGGGGCTGGCTCGCCACGTCGACGACGCCGCGGCCTTCGTTGATCTTCGAGATCGACGTGTCCGCCGCCCGCGCCCGGCGGTCGAGCATCCGGTAGGTGCCGTAGATCACGCTCGACACCACCACCAGGATGACGACGAAGCCGATGGTCAGCTTGCCGACGCCATCGAGCGAGATGTCGGTCGTCTCGTGGTTGAGCGGCCCTGCGCCGTCATCCCCGTGCGAACTGTGGTGATGCTGATCAGTGGCCATCGGCCAACGCCTCCGGGAGATACGGATCGCCGACCGGCAACACGGCCCGGCCCTTCAGCAGGTAGCAGAACGCGCCCACCCACAGGCCGAACACGCCGAGCACGGCCGCGATGTCCATCCAGTGCACACCGAACGCTCCCTGCTTGACCCACGGAGCAATCAGCCAGAACACGTCGAGGAACCGCATCACGAGCATGAAGCACGCCACCGCCACCAGTCGCCTGGTCGTCCGCTTGTTCGAGCGGAACAGCAGCAGCAGCCACGGCAACACGAAGTGACCGGCCACCACCACGAGCGTCACCCCCTGCCACCCGTCGCCGAAGCGACGCAGGTAGTAGGGAATCTCCTCGGGCAGGTTGGCCGACCAGATGATCAGGAACTGCGAGTACGACAGGTACGCCCACAGCATGATGAAGGCGTAGAGCAGCGTGCCGTAGTCGTGGAACCGGTCGGTCGACAGCGCCTTGGCGACGTTGGCGTTGTTGTGCAGCAGCGCGGCGACGACGATCGAGAAGGCCAGCGCGGTCAGCGCCATGCCGACGAGGAACCAGAGGCCGAACAGCGTCGAGAACCAGTGCGCGTCGAGCGACATCACCCAGTCCACCGACGCGAACGTGACCGTCAGCCCGAGGATCAGCACGCCGGGGCCGCTGATCTTGTTGAAGCGGTCCAGCGGGAAGCGCTCGGTGTCCTGCTGCGCCGACCAGCGCGCCAGCATCAGCGCCAGGAACGACCAGACCACGAAGTAGACGACGGCC
The DNA here is from genome assembly GCF_022842525.1 of Luteitalea sp. NCBI lineage: Bacteria > Pseudomonadati > Acidobacteriota > Vicinamibacteria > Vicinamibacterales > Vicinamibacteraceae > Luteitalea > Luteitalea sp. The sequence goes on along the minus strand of NZ_JALHPM010000005.1, from coordinate 19,895 downwards.
CGGATGATGAAGCCGGACTGGTTCAGGTACGGCGCCTTGTGCCGCAGGATCGCGTCGTTGGCGACCACGTCGGCGTGCGACCAGTGGTAGAGGTCGTGGATGCCGAAGATGATCGGCAGGAACAGCACCGCCATCAGCGGCAACGTCCGCGACGAGGCCTCGAACGTGCGACGCAGCGCCAGACTCCAGCGCCCGCCCGACAGGTGGTGAATCATCAGCAGCGCCAAGCTGCCGATCGGGATGCCGAGCACGAAGACGTAGCCGAGCAGGTACGACTTGTAGAACTGGGCGTGGTCGCTCGCGAAGCCGACGGCCATGCCGAGCAGGCCGACGAGCCCGAGACCGAGGCCCACCTTCTGCAGCGTGTCGATCTGCGGCGGCGCCTGGAAGTGGTCCGGGTTGAGATTGGGCTCAGTCATGCGCGGCCCCTCCTCCGTGGGACGCTTCGGGAGCAGCCGCGGGCGCACCGCCGTCGAGCGTGCCGCGGTCCGCCGCCGGCACGTCGTCGATGGTGCCGGCCTGGGCGAGCTGCAGCGCGCGGATGTAGGCGGCGATGGCCCAGCGATCCGCCGGGGCGACCTGCGCCGAGTAGTCCGGCATCTGGCCGAAGCCGTTGGTGATCACGTCGTAGAAGTACCCGATGCCCATGTTGCGCAGGCGCGGGTCGTGGTACGACGCGGGCCGCTTGTAGCCCCGCTGCACGATGGTGCCGTTGCCGTCGCCGAGCGTCGAGTGGCACGGCGCGCAGTAGATGTTGTAGCGCTGCTGGCCGCGGTCGAGCAGGGCCTTGTCGACGGTGATTTGCGCCGGCAGCGTGTGCACGACCTCGCCGTCGACCTTGCCCGTGTAGTACACGTCGTCCTCGCGCAGGTTGCCGCGGGCGACGGTGCCTTCCGGAATCGGGCGCATGGCGCGCTTGTCGGCGAAGAAGTCGCTCTCTTCGAGCGCCTCGTACCGCGGCGTGTCGTGCATGTCCTGCCGACACCCGGTGATGAGGGCGGCGGACAGCAGCACGACGGCCAGTGCGGCGCGGCTGGGAGGGACGGCTCGCCGAGCCGTCCGCGCGTGGGTCAGTGCGATCGCCATGGCTACGCGTTCACCTCGTTGATCGCCTTCGGGTGCAGCCCCTCGAGGAACGCCCGCGTGCGAGCGACGTCGAAGCGCGGGTCCGTGGACTCGATGCACAGGAAGAAGCCCGTGCTCGACGCCGTCTTGCGAAAGGCCTCGACGTTGAACACCGGGTGGTAGTGCATCGGCAGCCCGTTGAGCGCCAGCATGCCGCCGGCCGTCGCCAGGGCGGCGAGCAGAATCGTCGTCTCGTAGGTCGGAATCGAGAAGGCCACCCAGCTGTTGAGCGGACGCCCGCCGATGTTCAGCGGGTAGTCGATCACCGACGTCCAGTAACAGAGCGAGAAGCCCCCGAGGAAGCCGAGGACCCCGCCCGTGAAGGTCATCTTCTGCACGCGGCGGTCGTCGTGGCCGAGCGCTTCGGCCAGGCCGTGGATCGGCGCCGCGGTATAGGCATCCATCTGCCGGTAGCCGTCGGCGTAGGCCGCCTTGGCCGCACGGACCAGCTCGGTGCCATCGGCGAACTCCGCCATCACGCCATGCAGCGCGGGCGCCTGCTGCACCTCAGCCATGGTGACCGTCCCCCTTGGCGTGAGCAGCCGGCGTCAGCGTGCGGACCTCGAAGATCGAAATCATGGGCAGCACACGGATGAAGAGATAGAACAGGGTCAGGAACAGGCCCATCGTGCCGATGAACGTGCTCCAGTCCCACACCGTCGGGTAGTACATCCCCCACGAGCTGGGCAGGTAGTCGCGGTGCAGCGACGTCACGACGATGACGAAGCGCTCGAGCCACATGCCGACGTTGACCGCCATGCAGACGCCGAAGAGCGGCAGCACGGAGGTGCGGATCTTCTTCGACCACAGCAGCTGGGGCACGACACCGTTGCAGAAGATCAGCGCCCAGTAGTAGCCGGCGTACGGGCCGTTCATGCGGTTGGTGATCATGAACTGCTCGAACTGGTTGGCGCTGTACCAGCCGAAGAACGCCTCCATGCAGTAGCCGTAGAAGACGATCAGGCCGGTGGCCAGCGTCACCTTGGCCATGTTGTCGATGTGCCGCTCGGTGATGAAGTCGTGCAGGCCGTAGATGGCGCGCATCGGGATCATCAGGGTCAGCACCATCGCGAAGCCGGCGTAGATGGCGCCAGCGACGAAGTACGGCGGGAAGATCGTCGCGTGCCAGCCCGGGATGACCGAGACGGCGAAGTCGAAGCTCACGACCGTGTGCACGGAGAGCACCAGCGGGGTGCTGAGACCGGCCAGCATGAGCGAGGCGGTCTCATAGCGCTGCCAGTGCAGGGCCGACCCGCGCCAGCCGAGCGCGAACAGGCCGTACAGGCGCTGGGCGATCGGCGACTTGGCCCGATCGCGCATCGTCGCCAGGTCGGGAATGAGGCCGACGTACCAGAACACGATCGAGACGGTGGCGTAGGTGGAGACCGCGAACACGTCCCAGATGAGCGGGCTGCGGAAGTTCGGCCACAGCGCCATCGTGTTGGGGTAGGGCAACAGCCAGTAGGCCGCCAGCCAGGGACGACCGGTGTGGAAGATCGGGAAGATGGCCGCGCAGGCGACGGCAAAGACCGTCATCGCCTCGGCGGCGCGGTTGATCGAGGTCCGCCAGTGCTGCCGGAACAGCATGAGGATGGCCGAGATCAGCGTGCCGGCGTGACCGATGCCGATCCACCAGACGAAGTTGATGATGGCAAAGCCCCAGCCGACCGGGTTGTTGAGACCCCAGATGCCCGTGCCCTTGAAGAGCAGGTACGTGATCGAGACCAGCAGCAGCTGCAGGACGCTGAAGCCGATCAGGAATCCGATGAACCAGCTGAAGGGCGTACGCCCCGTGATGATCCCGGCGATCTTGTCTGAGATCGACCCGAAGTTGTGCCCTGGCGCCAGATAGCGCGCTCCCGGGACTTCTTCCTTCGCGTGGTCTAGCACGGTTGCCTCGCGTCCTGTCCTGAATGCCGCATCAGCGGCCGGGCGCCTCGCGGGCGCGCCAGCCACATGTTGTTCCTAGTGCGTTGCTGCCCCGGATTCGGCGGCCTTGCCGCTCGCCCCGGAGCCGTCGCCCGCCGCGCCCGTCGCAGGCGCGTGCCCACCGCCATGCGCTGGCACGTGAGCCGCCTCCGGAGAGAGCACCGGGTTGGGATTGCGCACCGCCGCCAGGTACGTCGTGCGGGGCCGCGTGTTGAGATCCTCGAGCAGGCCGTAGTTGCGCGGCTCCTTGCGCAGCTTGGCGACGCGGCTCTCGGGGTCGTTCAGGTCACCGAAGTGGATGGCCTGGGTCGGGCAGGCGCTCTGGCACGCGGTGCGCACCTCGCCGTCGCGGATGCGCCGGTCCTCGACCTTGGCCGTGATGCGCGCCGAGTTGATGCGCTGCACGCAGTAGGTGCACTTCTCCATCACGCCGCGGCTGCGCACCGTGACTTCCGGGTTGCGCGCCATCTTGAGGGCCTTGGTATCCCAGTCGGCGTAGAGCAGGAAGTTGAACCGCCGCACCTTGTAGGGGCAGTTGTTGGCGCAGTAGCGCGTGCCCACGCAGCGGTTGTAGACCATGTCGTTCAACCCCTCCTGGTTGTGCACCGTCGCGGCGACGGGACACACCACCTCGCACGGTGCGTTCTCGCACTGCATGCAGGTGAGGGGCTGATCGTGGACCGTGGGGTTGTCGAGGTCGCCCTCGTAGTAGCGGTCGATGCGAATCCAGTGCATCTCGCGCCCCGTGGCGACCTGCTGCTTGCCCACGACGGGGATGTTGTTCTCCGACACGCACGCCACGACGCAGGCATTGCAGCCGTCGCAGGCGTTGAGGTCGATGATCATGCCCCACTTGTAGCCGTCGTACTGCCACTCGTTCCCATGCAGCGTGTCCTCGTACTTGGGGACATGCGTCATGTGCTGCGCGAAGGTGGGCTCGGCCTTGTACACCGGGAGCGCGGCGGTGCGGACGACCGCACGCTGCTCCATGTTGAAGTGCATCTGCGTGCTGGCGATCGTGTACGTATCGCCCGTCGCCTGCACCTGCGCCCCGAGTGCGAAGAAGGGCGCCGTCGACCGCCGCACCAGGTTCGCGTTGTAGCCGATGCCCGTCGCCACCCGGCCCGCACGCGTCCGGCCGTAGCCGAGCTGCAGGTTGACCGACTGATCCGGATGCCCGACCTGCACCCACACCGGGCCCGTCACCGAGCGGCCGTTGAGGGTGACCGTGGCCACCGTGGCCTGGTACTTCGTCATCTTCTGCGCCGCGATGCCGAGGGCCTCGGCGGTGCGCGGGCTCATGATGATGACGTTGTCCCAGGTCACCTTGTTGAGCGGCTTGGGTAGTTCCTGCAGCCAGGGATTGTTCGCGAAACGCCCGTCGTGCACGCTCGCGTCGGCGCTGAAGGTGACTTCGAGGGCGTCCGCGGCCGGAGCCGTCGGAGCCGCGGGCACGGCGGCCGGCGCGCCGAGGGCCACCGGGGCCGCGGCCGTCCCCGTGATGAAGCCATCGTGCACGGCGCGACGCCAGAATTTGTCGAAGCTGGCAAACGCCGCGCCGTCGGGCGCCGTGAACGCCCCGGCGCCGAAGGCGTTCTCCCAGTAGCCCTTGAGCGTCTCGAACGCGGTGGCCGCCGGGTTGTCGCCAAAGGCGGCGAGCACTTCGTGCGCGCTGCGCGCCGTGTCGTACAGCGGGTTGATCAGCGGCTGCGTGATCGACACCGTGCCGTCGGCGGCACGCAGGTCGCTCCAGCTCTCGAGGTAGTGCGCCAGCGGCACGTGCCACTGGCAGAGCTCGGCGGTCTCGTCGGCGTAGAGGCCGGCATGGACGCGCACGGCCACCTTCTGCAACTGGTCGGCGAACCCGAGGTCCACAGGCGTGTCGTACACCGGGTTGGCGTCGAGCACCAGGAGCAGGTCGACCTTGCCGGCCGCCATGTCGCCCACCAGTTCGCCGAGCGCGCCGGTCCGGCCCTCGACGCGTGCGGCCTGCGACGGGAAGTAGTTCACCGTCGAGCCCACCGCCCCGAGCGCCTGGTTCATGGCCGCAGCCAGCACCTGCACGGCCGCCGACTGCTGATCGCCCGCGACGACGAGCGCCTTCGCGCCAGCCGCCTGCAGGTCGGCCGCCACGGCGTCGATCCAGGCCTGCGTCACCTTCGGCGGCAGCGGACCCGCCGCCACGCCAGCCACGCCCAGCTTGGCGGCGGCCGCGCGCGCCACGCCGTCCACGTCGACGGCACGCACCGGGAGGCGGTGGTCGGCCTTCGTGCCGGTGTTGCTCGTGCGGCTCTCCACCATGTAGAGCCGGTTCATCGTCGTCGCGCCGTTCTCGAGGCGGCGACGGTCGACGAAGGTCCGGGCGTTGCGAATCTCGCCGGGGCCGCAGTCCATGAAGTCGCCGTCGAGCGACAGGATCACGTCGGCGTTCTCGAGCGACAGGACCGGCTCGACGCGCTGGCCGAAGGCCGCGGCCAGGGCCTCGACGACGCCGTCACGCCCGACGGGCTCGTACTGGATCCAGCGCGCTTCCGGATAGATGTTGAGGACCGCCTCGATCTGCGACAGCAGCGTCGGCGAGGTGATGGTGCCCGTCAGGATGCGGAATCCCGCGCCACCCACCGCCTGCTGCGCCACGAGGGCGCCGGCCATCGCGGCCTGGTAGTCGGTGAAGGAACGAATCTCGCCGCGATACGTCAACGACTGCGAGCGGTCGGGATCGTACAACCCGAGAATCGAGGCCTGGGCGTAGCGGCTGGTGCCGCCGCCGGCCGGATGCTCCGGGTTGGGCTCGATCTTGATCGGGCGTCCGTGATGACTCACGGCGAGCACCGGCTCCGCGTAGCCATCGCGCGGCATGGACGTCGCGAACAGCTGCGTCTTGCCGGGGACGTAACCCTCGGGCGGGGTCACGTAGGGAACGATGTGCTCGGTCGGCTGGCGGGTACAGCCCGTCACGCCAGCCAGCGCGAGCGAGGCCCCCATCAGCTTCAGGAACTGTCGCCGCCCCGCGGGATCGCTCCATTCCGCCGCGTTCTCGGGGAACTCGCGCTGCAGGTACTGCTGGAACTCCGGGGTCTCGGCAACCTCGTCCAGGCTGCGCCAGAACGTGGGACCCGAAGCCGAGGCGAGCCGGGCGCGGATGGCCGACAGATCGATATCACTCATGGTTCGCAACGGAGGCTGACGGCCCCGGGCCGGCAGCGGGCAGACGACCACGCGGGACGACCGTACCCAGTCGTCACGCACGCACTCCCGGACATCCTCACCGGTGGCACGTCGAACAGGTCGTCAGACTCTGAATCTTGTATTCCTGCACCAGCTTGCGGCCGACTTCGAGCTGATCCCCCTCGGGCTCGTACCCCATCGTGAAGACGGCCTCACGCGGACGCACGAACTTCTCGGGATTGCGGTGACAGTCGAGACACCACTCCATCTGCAACGAGCTCTTCTGCTGGATGCCCGGCATCTTGTCGATGCGGCCATGGCAGGTCTCGCAGCCCATGCCCTTCTTCACGTGGATCGAGTGATTGAAGTAGACGAAGTCGGGCAGGTCGTGGACCCTGGTCCACACCAGCGACTCGCCCGTCTTCCAGCTCGCCCGCACGGGCTCCAGATACGGGCTCTGCGCCCAGATCTGGCTGTGACAGTTCATGCACGTCTTGGTCGGCGGAATGTTCGCCGAGGCGGCCTGCTCGACCGACGTGTGACAGTACCGGCAGTCGATGCCCATGCCGCCGGCGTGATGCAGGTGGCTGAACTGCACGGGCTGATCGACGTTCGAATTGGCGCCGGTCACATAGTCGGATCGCATCGACATCCCGATGATCGAGGCCACCAGCCCACCAAAGAGCAGGACCCCAACCAGGGAGAAGCGGACGATCGCGTTGGCGCTGCGCGGGAAGATCTGGCTCATGGTTCAGGAAGCGACACACCTCACGCCGGACGCGCGAGGCGGCGCGTATTCTGTCACAGAATCAGCGGAATCGGACGCCACACACGCCCGATTTGGCCAGTTCCGCAGGAAATCCCGCGCGTTCCGGCCCCATCGACTGCACAAGGATAGGTGTAGACACCTCGACCCGGGTGACGCAACGCCCCCAGGTCGCGGGTGCGCCGGCCGCCAGCCTGCGCACGCTCCCGATAATGTGAAAAGTTTCACAAGCTGTCAACGCCAAACTGAACCGCCCTTCAGACAGGGACACCCTCCGCGGCGTCTCCCTCACCGTCCCGCCGACACGGCCTCGGTGAACACCCGCCAGAACGGCATCAGCGGGCGACACCGCGCCACCAACCACGCCGCGCAGTCGGGCGTGAACAGCTCGGGGGGATGCGCGGGCAGCGTCCATCCACCCCAGCCCCCGGTGTACCGCACCGCCTGCGCCACATCGCCCTCGAGCGCCCGGAACTCCAGTGGCGGACGCGCGAGCTGCCTCATCGACCACTCGACGCCGGGCCCTGCGGCCTCCATCGCGCCGAGGAACCGGGCGGCATGGTCGCCTTCGACCAGCCACCGCCGGAACGCCGGCAGCTGCTCGCGTGGCACCTCGGGCAGCCCGACGCCGAGTTCGACCCCCTTGCCGTTGATCTGCAGGTAGAACGAGGGCTGTGCCATGCGCACCCCCTCGGCCCACCACAGCATCGCCAGGTGTGTCTTGTACGGCGGGGCGTCTGGCCGGAACCGCCGATCACGGGCGATCCGGAAGATCGACCCGTTGACCCGCGGATCCGCCACCACCCGGCATCCCTCGGCATGCAGCGCCTCGCCGACCGCCACCACGCACTGCCTGGCAGGCGTGAGCAACGCCGCCTCGTACCGGGCGCGGTTGGCCTCGAGCCACGTCTCGGTGTTGTTGCGCGCCAGCGCGCGCAGGAAGGTGACGGTGTCCTTCGGGAACCCCGAGAATGGCGACAACGGCCGAGAGGGTAGGGCCCTACCCATCTTCTTGGCCGTCATGCGAGGGCGCCCCCACAGCTGGACCCGGCGCCGGCCGTGCACCCGAAGCAGTGCGCGCGCGTGGCGATGCGCCGGGCGAGGAACCGCGTCGGCTCGAAGTCGGCGATGTGTGCCCCGCCCGCGTCGTCGGCGCCGAGACCAATCGCGTAGTTGAAGTCGCAGTCGTAGAGCCGACCATCCCACGCCACGTGCAACTGGTGCCGACACATCAGCGCGTCCACCGTCGCCGGGTTGAAGGCCGCCGCCAGCGTGTCCACGTAAGGCGCGAGCCGCCCGTCACGGTCGATGTCGCGGGCAAAGCGTCCGATCGGCATGTTCGTGATCGTGAGCAGGCGCGTGAACGTCAGGCCCCAGTCGTCGGCGAGACGCCGCCGGTAGTCCGCCTCGAGCGCCGCCTGCGGTCCGGGCAGCCCCGTCCCGCCCGGGTTGTAGACGAGGTCGAGTCGCAACGCCGGCCGCTGCCCGTACCCGACCTCGTTGAGTCGGCGAAGCGCCTCGATCGACCCCTCGAACGTGCCGCGCCCGCGCTGGGCATCGACATTCGCCTGGGTGTAGCAGGGCAGGCTCGCCACCAGGTGTACCCCGCGCGCAGCGAACCAGCCCGGCAGGTCCTCATGGCCCTCGTCGAGCAGGATGGTCAGGTTCGTCCGCACCATCACCTGCGCCCCGAGGGCCAGGCTCTCGTCGACAAACCACCGGAAGTCCGGGTGCATCTCGGGCGCGCCCCCGGTGATGTCGACGACCCCGGCGCCGCTCGACCGCACGGCCGCCAGCACCGACAGCAGCGTCTCGCGCGTCATCGCTTCGGTGCGCTTCGGGCCGCTCTCGACATGGCAGTGCAGGCACGCCAGGTTGCAGGCCAGGCCGATGTTCACCTGGACGGTCGCGATGGAGGCCGGCAGCAGCGGGCCTCCGGTGGCGTCGACGATGGCCTCGTGGAACGTGGGCATCTGGAGTTTCAAGGGTACCCGAGCACGATGAGTCGTTGGGCGTTCGGACATCACTGACCGTCGACCTGAAGGTCGACGGCTACATCTGACGGAGCGTGGACATACCGCCGTCGACGCCGATGACCTGGCCCGTGATCCACGAGTGCGACGGGTGCAGCAGATGCTCCAGCATCGCCGCCACATCGTCGGGCTCGCCGATGCGGCCGATCGGGTGCAGGGCCAGCGAGGTCTTCAGGGCCGCCTCGCTGCCGGTGATTCTCGCCGCCAGGGGCGTCCGCACGAGGCCCGGGGCCACCGCGTTCACCCTGACCCCACGGCTCGCGTAGGTCGCGGCGGCCGCGCGCACCAGGCCTTCGAGGCCCGCCTTGGCCGCGGCGATGGCCTCGTGGTTCGGCAGGCCGACGGCGGCGGCCGAGGTGGAGACGAGCGCGATGCTGACCGGGGCCCGATGCTTCGCCACCACCGCCCGCATCAGCCGGAACGCCGAGGTGAGATTCAGCTGCAGCGTCCGCTCCCACTCCTCGTCGCTCGTCAGGTGCAGCGGCTTGAGCACGATCGAACCGACGCAGTGGGCAACGCCGTCGATGCGCCCATGGCGCTCGAGCACGCCCGCGACCAGCGCGTCCACGGCCGGGGTCATCGTGACGTCGGTCGGCACGGCTTCGGCGCCGACCTCGTCGGCCCACGCCTGCAGTCGGGCCGCGTCCCGCGCCGCCACGACGACGTGACAGCCCTGCGTGCGCAGACGCCGCACCAGCGCCTGGCCGATGCCCCCACTCCCCCCGGTCACCAGCATCACCGGCACCGAGCCGTCCGCATTCACCATGGTCACAGTGGGGTAGGACGCGCAGGAGGGACGGGAGGATCGGGGCTCAGGGCTCAGGGCTCGGGGCTCACAACTCACGGCTCACGGCTCACGGCTGAAGGGGGAAGGGCGAAGGAGGAAGGAGGAAGGAGGAAGAGAGGGGAAGAGGGGCAGGGAAGGGAAAGGGCAGGGAGGGCCCGGGTAGACTGGTGGGGTGAGTTACTTCAGCGACGAAGAGATGAAAGCCCTGACCGAGCGGCTGGCCGGCATGACGAACCCCGTGCGGCTCGTCCTGTTCCTGCAGACGTTCGGCTGCGACACGTGCGCCACGACCAAGCGCATCCTCGAGGATCTGCCTCGGGCCAATCCGCTGATCACGGTGGACGAGAAGAACATGGTCCTCGACACCGAGGACGTCGACCGCTACGGCATCGTGGCGGCGCCCGGTGTGGCGATCATCGGCGACCGCGATCGCGGCCTGCGCAGCTACGGCGCACCGGACGGCTACGAGTTGCTGTCACTGCTCGAGGGCATCCTGCTGGCCTCCTCCGGGGACTCGGGCCTGTCGGAGGAAGCACGCGCGCTCGTGGCCACGCTGACCGAGCCGCGCGCGCTGCAGATCTTCTCGACACCCACGTGACCGCACTGTCCCCGGGCGGTCCGCCTGGGATGGCAGCTCGCTCTCGAGAGCGATCTGATCACGACGGCCGCGATCTCCGCGGTCGAGTATCCGGAACTCGTCCGGCGCTTCCGCGTCTCGGGTGTCCCCAAGACGGTCATCAACGAAAGCGCCGACATCCTCGGCGCGGTGCCCGAGGCCCAGTTCGTCGAGACCGTGGTGAACGGATAGGCTCAGGTCTCAGGACTTGAGCCCTGAGCCCTGAGTCTCCTAGTGCACCGGCCGTACGTTGACGATGCCGTCGTAGACCGGCATGCGGTCGGGGCCCGCCTCGCGCGAGACCTGCTCGAAGAGCGCCTCGAGCTCTCGTCGCCGGGCCGCGTGCGCCGGGTCGGCGATCAGGTTGCGCAACTCGTGGGGATCCTGCTGCAGGTCGTAGAGCTCCGCGGTGAACCGATCGGGTGATCCGTCCCCGTGCGGATAGCGAATCAGCTTCCACCGATCCGTGCGCACGCCGCGCACGTTGGGCGTGTAGGGAAACTGCTTTTCGTAGTTGTACTCGTAGAGAAACGCGGTCCGCCAGTCGGCGGCACCGCCAGACAGCAGCGGCACGAACGAACGGCCCGACACGTCGGCCAGCGGCGGCGCCCCGCCGATCGCGACGAGGCTCGGCGCGAGATCGTGGCTGAGCACCATCTGGGGCACCGCCGTCCCGGCCTTCACCAGACGCGGGTACCGCACCAGCAGCGGCACCCTGATGCTCGCCTCGTACATCGTCCGCTTGTCGACCCGACCGTGTTCGCCCAGCACGAAGCCGTTGTCGCTGGTGAAGACGATGACGGTGTCGTCGAGCTGCCCTGAGGCGCGCAAGGCCTCGTAGACGCGGCCCACGCTTTCGTCCACCGACAGCAGCGTCGCCAGATAGGTCCGCACGAAGGTGTCGTGCTGCTTCAGGTCGTAGAGTGGCCCCTTCGCGCCGTGCCACGTGTCGAGGCTCTGCTCGAGCCAGGCCGGTTTGCCATCGGCGGCGCGGTAGCTGTCGTAGTTGAGCGGGGTGCGCACGGGGGCGCCGTCGAACGCGCGCGCGAAGCGCGGCTCGGGCTGGATCGGCCCGCCGTGAGGCGCCTTCTGCCCGAGCACCAGCATCCATGGCTTCGCGTGCGCGCGGCCGATCCACTGCACGGCGTGATCGGTGACGACGGTGGTGTAGTAGCCATCGAGGCGTCGCCGGGTGCCATCGATGTTGAACTCGTTGTCGAAGTAGTTCCCCTGCCCGCGGTGACTCATCCAGTGATCGAAGCCGGGACGCTGGGCGTCGTTGTCTTCGCCCATGTGCCACTTGCCGATGTAGGCGGTCTCGTAACCGGCCTGCTGCAGGCGACGCGGATAGCTCGGCAGGTCGTCGGGATACTCGGTGAAGTTGTTCAGCACCTGGTGGCGGCGCGCGTAGCGGCCACTCAGGAACGACGCACGGCTCGGTGAGCACAGCGACGTCGTGACGAAGGCGTTGCTGAAACGGGCGCCCTCGGCCGCGAGGCGATCGAGATTGGGCGTGCGGAGCCACGGGAACAGCGCGCCCTCGCCCTGCTCGCGCTGCACGACGCCAAGGGCATCCCAGCGCTGGTCGTCGGTGAGGATGACCAGGATGTTGGGACGGCGCGCCGCCGGGTCGACAGGCTGGGCGCGTGGGACGTCCGTGACCGTGACGACCCCGACCAGCAGCCACAGCAGGACCAGCGACCGACGCGCGATCATTTCAGGCTCCTCAGGAACAGCACCACCGACTCCACCTGCGCATCCGACAGCACGCCGGCGAAGCTGGGCATGCCACTGCCACCCCGATCGAAGCCGACGACGATCGCCGCGGAGGGTTCGCGGAGGGACTGACGGATGTAGGCCTCGTCGGCGATGACGGGCGTGGTCCGTCCCGTGATTGGGCGGGATGCCCCGAAGATGCCGGCCAACGTCGGGCCGAGCTTGATGGCGGCCCCGCGCTCGGTCGCGTGACACGCCAGGCAGCCGTACTTCACGAAGATGTCGCGGCCCTCCTCCAGCGTCGGCGCCGCAGTCACGGTCGGCGGGGCCTGGGCCTCGCGTCGCGTCAGATCGATCACCGCATCGCCGAAGCCTTCGGCGCGCGGGTTGAACGTCGTCAGCGTGTAGGGCGTCGTGTAGGCCTCGCCCGTGACGGCGCGCCCATCACGCGCCCGGATCGCCCAGGCCACCTTCAACTGCATCACCGGCTTCATGTCTGGCATCGTGACGAAGACGGCGCGCGCGTCGGCCGACACGTACGCCCGGCCCGGCACGAGCGTGTCGACGCCGGCGGTGCCGTCGGCCTTGTAGCGCGGCGACCCGTACTTCGGCGTCCGCAGATAGCCCCAGGTCGATGCCGAGTAGCTGGCCACGTCCGAGGCCGCCTTCGGATCGAGGGCGACGTCGAAGCGCAGCAGCACCCCCTCGCGCATCGGCGTGACCTGCCGCGGCACCGTGACCGGCGCGCCGGTGTAGCGCACACGACCGAGTCCCGCCAGCCGTGTCGCCGTCGTGCCCCAGCCGATGATCTGGAAGCCCGCGATGTAGAGCTGCCCGTCGTCCGGATTGACCGCGCCGTTGAGCGGCGGGTAGTCGAACGCGGTGGTGAGACTGACAACGGCGGCCTGCGGCACCGGGCGGTCGAGATCGAGCAGCACGCGGAACAGCTCGGGCCGGTTGTAGCCGATGTGCACGAGACCGTTGTCGATCGGGCCCATCCGCGAGTCCAGCATCCACACCTGCGACATGGCCGAGGCGTTGACGTCGTGCGGAATCCACGTCAGTGGCGCCGCGATTGGCGCCGGATAGGACTCCTTGGGCAGGATGTCGCTGAGGAACCCGTAGAACTGACGGTCGCGCACGATGTGCAGCGGGGTACTCGGGATGTAGTGCCCCTGCTGGTCGCTCGCCGTGACCAGTCCGGACTGCGGGTGCACGGCCAGTTGCGGCTGGCGCAGGCCGTAGCCCAGCACCGTCGACGATCGGCCGTCGGCGGAGAGACGGAGCACGCTGCCGTTGTGCTTGCCAATGGTGGTCGCTTCCTGGCCCCCCTTGGCGATGACGAACTCGCCGCCGGGACCAAGGCGAATCGTGCTGGGGAACTCGCGCGTATCGGCCGTCTGCGCGAACGCGTTGGAGAACAGCTCGTGCCTGTCGGCCTCGCCGTCGCCGTCGGTGTCGCGCAGGCGCCACACGCCATTGCGGTCGAAGACGTGGATCTGCTCGTCGCGGATCGCCAGCGTCAGGGGCTCGTGCAGCCCCGACGCGAAGCGACGCCACTGCACGAGACCTCCCAGCGAGGCGAGTCCTCGCACCAGCCACACATCGCCGTCGAGTGTCACGCACGCGCCGGTGCCATCGGCGAGGAACTGGATGTCACTCACCCGCACCGCACGCTTCCACGGGTTCTCCACCGGCAACGGCACGTCGTCGACGACATAGGCGTCGGTGGACGTCGAGGGCGCGATGGTGGTGGTGACCACCTGCGGCCAGCGTGGTGCTGGCGGTGTCGACGGCAGGGTGCGCAGCGCGATGGGTGGCGCCGCGCCCGTGAACGTGGCCACGGCGAAGCGACGGGCCGCGGCGTGTGCCGGGATGCGGACCACCTGGACACCGGCGGCACCGTCGCGTCCGGCAAGGCGCTCGAGCACGGGCCGCTGCGCCCCGGCCGCCGCGAGACTGACCTCTGCGCCCGGCGCAGGCACACCCAGCAGCAGCCATGTCGTCTGCGTGGTCGCGCCGATCTCGAACCGCCGGATGACGACATCGGGACGGCCGGTGGCGCCCGTGATCCACTCCTGCACCGGGCTGCCCGCGACCTCGTACTCGAGGACGGCCCCCTCGCGCGTCAACCGGACGGCCGTAAAGCGCCCGACATCGGCGGCCACCGGCCCGCGTCCGACTTCTTCCACTGAAGGCGCCGGTGCGCGCGGGTCCTCGAGGACGGGGCGCTCGCCCACCTGCCAGCCCGGGTAGAGGCCGTTGGCAATCAGCACGCGACCGTCCGGTTCGGGCAGGGCCTTCTGCCCTGCCGGGGTCTTCCGGTTCGGCTGGTGATAGGAGCCCGGCGCGAGGGCCGTGGGCGTCACGCCCTTGCCCGTCCAGGCGGCGGCGACGCGCAGGAGATCGGTGTCGAAGGCCACCCAGTGGCCCTCACCCGCAGGCAGCACGAGGGTGCGGGGCGAGAGGTTGTTGCCGGGGAAGGATGCTCCCGCACCGCGCGCGTCGAGCACCGACGAGAAGAAGGGTGCGTCGTCTTCGAGCCACGGCCCCCAGTCGGGGCGCGGGACGGCCGGCGCCTGTGGTGTCTGGACGCGAGCCGCGAGGCCGGCAGCGAGGCTCAACAGCGCGCAGACGAGGGTCGCCGTCATCGCACGGCGTGGATACATCGAGATCGGCACGGTCGCTGATCGTACCGCGACATGGAGCGCCGCTCGCACGGTCGCACGTGCGGCACAATGCGTTGATGGTGCACCCGGATACGTGCCTGACGGTCCTCGACGGCGGCCTCGCCACCGAACTCGAGGCCCGCGGCTTCGACCTTGCGGATGCCCTCTGGTCGGCCCGGCTGCTCGCCGATGCTCCCGACGCCATCGAGGCCGTGCACCTCGCCTACTTCGAGGCCGGCGCCGACTTCGCCACGACCGCCAGCTACCAGGCGAGTGGCGCCGGCTTCGCCGCACACGGCTACTCGCTCGAGGACGCCGATGCCCTCCTGCAGCGTTCCGTGGCGTTGGCACGCTCGGCGCGCGACCGATTCCACGCCCGCCAGCCGGAGTCCGGCCGGGCCCTGCGTGTCGCCGCCTCCATCGGGCCGTATGGCGCCACCCTCCACGACGGGTCGGAGTATCGCGGTGATTACGGGCTGGAGGAAGACGCGCTGGCCGCGTTTCACCGTCCGCGCCTGGCCACGCTTCTGGGCGCCGCACCGGACCTGCTCGCCTGCGAGACGATCCCCTCCCTGCTCGAGGCTCGGGCCATCGTCCGCGTGTTGCACGAGCACCCGTCCGCCCGGGCGTGGGTCACCTTCACCTGTCGCGACGGCGCGCACACGTCCGCCGGTGACGCGATCGCGGACTGTGCGCGGTTCCTCGACGCGGAGCCACAGGTGGAGGCGCTCGGGATCAACTGCGTGGACCCGGTCCTCGTGACCTCCCTCGTGCACGCCATCGGCCTGGCGACGGCCAAGCCGATCGTCGTGTACCCGAATTCCGGCGAGGTGTGGAACGCCCATGCCCACTGTTGGGAGGGCACCGCCACCCGCTTCACCACGTGGGTGGAGGAGTGGATCGACGCCGGAGCGTCGTGGCTCGGGGGATGCTGCCGCACCACCCCCGCGGACATCCGCCGGGTCCGCGAGATCGTCGACGGGCGCACGACCATGGCGGCACCCCGGAAGGCATAGGCCGATCGCGGCCCTCTACACTCGCTCGAGGTCCACGCGATCGCCGGGCACCAGCGGCGTCACGGCCAGCGTCCCGGCACCGAACTCGAGCACGGTCCGCGCCCGACGCGTCCCCGAGACGAGGCGCCACGCGGGGAGGTCCGGGAAGACGCGGAGCACCACGCCGTCGGCATCGAGGAACACCACGTCGATCGGCATCCGCATGAACCAGGTGTGAATGGACCAGGCGGGGGCGAGCAGCAGGCCATCGCCCACAGGGAGATGACGGTGGCCGAGGAGGCCGACCATCCGCGTCCAGGGCGTACGCGCCTCGACGACCGTGCCAACGAGGCGACCCTGCGGTCCGACGACGCGGCGTCTGGGTGCCGAGGCAGACACCTACTGCCCGACGACCAGCGTGCTCGCGACCGTCTCGCAGGCGCGGCCATGCTTGACGGCGGTCGCGCGCGTCGCCGCGCACGTCAGCCGGTACAGCGACGCGCCGTTGACGATGCTGTACTGCGTCACGTCGAGGTCACCGGTCAGCCCGCTGGCACCGTAGCGGATCACGATCACCTTGTGGCCCCCGAGCTCACTGAGCGCGCTGCTGACGACGCGGGCGTGGGGCGCGCGCTGCGTGAGCTGCTCGAGCTCGATCTCCTTGAACGTGTCGTCGATCTCGTCGGGCTCGAGGGCCACGCGCAGCACCTGGAAGTCGAGGGCGAGACTGGCCTCGCCCTTCTTCTCCATCAGGAGCGCGATGTTGCCGCCCGTGGCCGGCACCGCGACCCAGTCCTTCCTGGGGTAGCTGAAGGCGACGTTGTAGACGAGGCTCTTGTAGGGCTGCGTGTCCTTGGCCGGCAGGGGTTGCGCCGGGGCGACGCCAGGCATGATCGCGGCCGCCGCGATGCCGCATGCGGCGATGCGGCGGAGGAACGGACGCCTCGACGAGGCGTCCCTCCCAGTGGCGTTCCGGTTCCCGATTGCCGGTTCCCGATTCCCGTTCGTGCAGTTCACGCTTTCTCTCCCACGTCCACGACGAGGACGCTGACATTGTCACGAGTACCGGCGTCGATGGCCTGTGTCATCAACCGCGTGGCGACCTCGTGCGGGGCGCCGACGTATGCCTCGGGATCGATCTCCTCGAGTCCCACCACGCCGTGCAGTCCATCGCTGCAGAGCAGCAGCCGGATGCGCGCCGGCGCCGGCATCTCGGCCATCGACGGCGTGACCTCGCTCTCGGCACCGAGGGCGCGCGTCAGGGCGCGCCGCGACCCGATCCGTTCGCCCGCCGCATCGAGCTGGTCGACGGTGGCCGCATCGTCTTCCGTGAGGAGGCGGGACGGCCCCGGATCGAGCCGGTAGATGCGACTGTCTCCCACGTGCGCAAAGGAGACGATGTTGCCGGCCACGAGCACGGCGGCGACGGTGGTCGCCATGCCCTGCAGCGCCGGGTCCGATTGCGCGGCCAGATGCACCCGCTGGTTGGCGAGCACGACAGCCGTGCGCAGGCGATTCGAGGTCGCCGAGAAGCGCGGGTCCCACCCGAGCGGCCACGTGTCGTCGTCGGCATCGGTGGCCGAGCGGGCGATGTAGCCGGCCAGGGTCTCGAGGGCCAGCTGCGCGGCGACCTCGCCGGCGTTGTGGCCGCCGACGCCGTCGAAGACCGCGTAGATGCCGAGACGGTCGTCACACAGCACGCGGTCTTCGTTGACCTCGCGCACGGGGCCGCGGTCGGTGGCACTGCCGCCAAGGGTCACGATGGCACTGGCTCGCATTCAGGCAGGAACGGCGACGGGCATGTCGACGGCGACCGTGTGCTCGAGCACCTCGGCCAGGGATGTTTCGCCGGCCAGGACCTTCGAGAGCGCGGCCTCGCGCAGCGTGCGCATGCCGTCCCGATAGGCCTGGGACCGGATTTCCGAGACCGAGGCGCGGCGCATGACGAGGTCCTCGATGGCCGCGGAGATCTTCAGCACTTCGAAGATGCCCGTGCGGCCGCGATAGCCGGCGCCGCCGCAGGCCGGGCAGCCGTGCGGCTCGCGGATGGTGACGCGACCGTGGTGATGGAGCCGCTCGTAGGACGCGGTCAGCGGATGAGTGCGCACGTCGATCTCCTGCGGCACCGCGCACTCGCGGCACAGGCGACGGACGAGTCGCTGCGCCACGACCAGTCGCAGCGACGAGGCGACGATGAACGATTCGAGACCCATGTTCAGCAATCGCAGCACGGCGCCGGCCGCGTCGTTGGTGTGCAGGCTGGACAGCACCATGTGGCCGGTGAGGGCCGCCTTCAGGGCGATGTCGGCGGTCTCGGCGTCACGCACCTCGCCGACCATGATGACGTCGGGATCTTGCCGCAGGAAGCTGCGCAGCACCATCGCGTAGGTGAGTTCTTCCGCGTCGCACTGCACCTGGGTGACGCCGAGGATGCGCGACTCGACCGGATCCTCCGCCGTCAGGATGCACTCGTCCTCGGTGTTGAGCCGGTCGAGGAGGGCGTAGAGCGTCGAGCTCTTGCCGCTGCCCGTGGGACCGGTGACCAGCAACAGGCCGTTGGGCAGATCGGACGCTTCCTCGAGCAGGGCCTTCGTCTCGGGATCGACCCCGAGGTCGCCGAGATCGCGGCGCTGCCGCGCGCGATCCAGCACGCGCATCACGACCTTCTCGCCGGAGATGGACGGCACCAGCGAGAAGCGCAAGTCGACGGGACGCCCCCACACCAGGTCGTAGCCGATGCGGGCGTCGATGGGCGCACTGGCGGCGGTCAGCGGCACGTCGGCCATGGCCTTGAGACGCGCGGAGACCGGCAGGATGACCGACGGCGGCAGGTCGTGCAGCACGCGCAGGGCGCCATCGACGCGCGCGCGGACGCGCAGGCGGCCTTCCGACGGCTCGACGTGGATGTCGCTGGCGCCGGCCTCGACCGAGCGGGCGATCATCTGGTGGACGAGCCGGATGATCACCGGTTCGCGCGCCAGCAGCTCCAGCCCCTGGGCGCCCTGGCCCAGGGTGTCGCGGGTGCGATTGGCGAACGACGCGGCACCGTCGACGTACTGCGTGAACGGCACACCGATCGCCTGCTGATACGCGGCCTCCGCGCTGGCCAGCGACGCCTCGCCGGTGTGGCGCAGCGACTGCCCCTGCAAGGCTGCCGCGTAGTGCTTCGTGAGGGCGGCGGTCACCGCCGGCTCGGTGGCCAGCAGCGGCACGACCTGACACCCGGAGAGCGACTCGAGGCTGCGCCGATAGCGGGCGTCGGTCGGATTGAGCAGGCAGACGTGGAGGCGATTGACCTCCATCTGCGCCGGGAAGGCCATCATCGCCAGCCAGACCTGCGCCGGGATCAGCGTGTTGACGCGCTCGAGGAAGTCCGGGTAGACCGTCATCAGCGACGGATCGACCGTCTTGATGCCCGTGATCTCCTCGAGCAGCATGCGGACGACCTTGTCGGTCGCGAGATTGAGCGCCAGCACGGCGCCGGCCAGCGTGCCGCCGCGCGACTGCTGGTAGACCTTCGCCGTGTCCACGCGCGAGCTGTCGAGCGCCTTCGAGGACACCAGCAGCTCGCCGAGCCGGGCATCGAGCTCGGCGTCGGTCACTCGCCGCCCCCCTTCAGGGCCGCCAGGCGTTCCCGGGCCGAGGCCTTTCGCCCGTCGCTCTCGGGCAGCCAGTCGACGGCACGCTGGTACCAGCCGATGGCCTCCGTCGGCCTGTTGCGCGCATCGAACTGCCGCGCCTTGCGATACGCGTCGTCGCCGGCGGCCGTCATCTTGGTGCGGGCGGCCGCGGCCTGATCGCCAGCCCCGGCCCGCTCGTAGGCCGCGATGGCCCGTGCCCAGTCGCCGTTGGCCTCGAGGGCCTGGGCGTCGGTGAGCGCCTGCGCGCGCGCGGCGGCCTGACCGTCTCGGGCCTGCTGGAGCAACGCGGCCGCATCGCGGAAGGCGGGCTGCTGCGAAAGCACGGCCTGGAACGCACGCTCGGCCTCGGCGAAGCGGTTGGCGCCGAGAGCGCGGCGCCCCTCCTCGTACCGGGCGACGACCGTCGGGTTGTCCTTCGGAACCGCCGGCGCGGTCCGCTTCGGGCGCGCT